>CBDBFF010000005.1:0-31274 GCA_965204695.1 Arenicellales bacterium | reverse complement strand
TAACTATGTAAATTGGCTACTTGATATTTTCCGGGTTTATCAAGAGATACACTGACATCAATACGGCGAATATTTTCATCTTCAGTTGCTGTTGTTTTCTTAACAACATACCAGACTCTTTGAGCCATTTGGACATCTAGTGCGACTTCACCAACCTGTGGCCAAACAGAAAAAGCCATTTGCTCAGTCATTGTGTTGCTTGCAACCCAGTTGCCAACCATTCGCTCTTCTACACGTGATGTCAGTCTGGTACTTTGCGATAATGCGCTAAACAGAGCCGTCACACCGATAGCAATGACAACCAATGCTGCAAGAACCTCCAATAATGTAAAGCCTTTGCTTTTATTACAAGTATTACTGTATCTGGATTTCAACATTGTCATATTCATCTGTAGTGACAATATAATTCTTGGTTTCCCCACTCAGCACTAAATTAGCAGGCTCAAAATCCGCAAATGGTGTGATTAGTGCAATCTCGGAATTTGAAGAACGGCGATTAGACTTTTTTTCTTCAACATTGGTCAGTTCTTGTTCCTGCTGTGGCAGTTTTTCGTTTTTTTAATTTCATTCTGACAAGTTGATTAACCGTATGAGGACTTAGCAGCTTACTACCAGTCTCTTTATTCAAGCGGTTCCAATTTCGTTGTACTGGATCGACATACAGGAAATAGTATGTGTTCTTTTTTTTGTCCAATCTCAGGCTTAATATACGCCCCGTATAAGCGCTATATTCTTTAGTGTAGTTCAGTACCCTTGCAAAACGTTTGGCTTCACTGTGGGCTACATTGTCGAGGTTACGGTTGAAGTTCAGACCAACCAGACCTAATACTATCCCCATGATTGCGACGACGATAAGTATTTCTAATAACGTAAAACCCTTATTGTTATTAGTAATGGCCATCGCATTTATAGTACTCTCTATTCATCCAGATTCCAGTTGCCAATATCCTTATTATCTTCAGCACCACCCTCTTTGCCATCAGCACCTTGAGACCATAGATCGAACTCACCGTTTTTTCCAGGACGTTTATATTGGTAATCATTGCCCCATGGATCTTTCGGTATGGATTTGGTGCTTAAGTATCCGCCTTTTGACCAGTTTTTAGCGCTTGAAGGTTTAGACACCAGGGCAGACAAACCTTCCTGACTCGAGGGATAACTAAAGTTATCAAGCTTATACATATCTAAAGCCTGACTTATGGTTCGAATGTCAGTCTTGGCCCGTACTTGTAAAGCTTGCTCTTGACGACCTATTACCGTAGGTAACACCATGGTCGCCAACAGACCAATAATAATCACAACAACCATTATTTCAATCAGGGTAAAACCACTTTGTCTTTTCTGTTGCTTAGATTTAGTCATTAATATCACCAGTAATTAAATAATTTCGTTTAAATTGATAATGGGCATGAGTACAGCTAACACGATGACGACTACGACTAAAGCCATGATCACGACCATCATGGGTTGAAACAAACTTATAAACGTATCCAGTCTTGCTTCAAACTCGGTTTCAGTTGACTGTGCTGCTTTTTCCAACATCATATCAAGTTTTCCGCTACTTTCACCACTGCTTACCATCTGGACCAACATTGGTGGGAAAACAGCTGTTCGTTCTAGTGCCCTATTTAAACTGGCACCTTCTGAGACATCCACTGCTGCCTTGTTCATTGCTTGACGCATGAACTGATTGCTTAAAACTTTGGCACTTGATTTCATTGCGGCCAGTAATGGAACGCCACTACCAACCATAATTGACAAAGTGCGTGACATTTTTGCAGTATTCAAACCACGAATCAGCTTTTTGAATAGCGGTAGTTTTAAATATTTCTCATCCAGCCATAGCCTGGGCCCTTCACGCTTGAAAAACGCTGCAACTAAAATACCACCAGCCACAAGAATAATACCGAGTAACAGCCCATATTGCTGCATAAAGTCACTTATGACAATAATAGCCTGGGTGACTATGGGTAATTCTTGATCATTATCTGCATAGACAGAAGTAATCTTAGGGATAATGTAGGTAACTAAAAGAATCACAACTAAAATCGAAAAAACCAAAATAAAAATCGGATAAGCGAGTTTGTTAGAAATATCTTTTTGTAAACGCTGCCGGGTTTCTGTGTAATCGGCCAAACGTTCCATGATCTCCGGTAACTTTCCGGTTTGCTCACCAGCGCTGACTGAGGCAACATATAAATTGTCAAACGATCTGGGATATAATGCCATCGAATCAGCTAATGATCTGCCTTCTAATACAGACGCACGAATACCATTTAATACTGCCTGGGTATTAAGTGATTCGGCCTGTTTGATTAATGCGTTAAGACTGTCTTCTACGGTTAGCCCTGAGCCTAATAAAGTAGCCAATTGACGAATCAATACAGAAAACTCAGTGGCATTAATTTTGTGTCTGCCACCGGTTGACGTACTAATTGATGATCGTAAGGACTTTTTATTTGCTTTAGCGTCGGTGACTGATTTTAAATCCAGGGGGGTAAGACCAAGTTCCCTTAGTTTGTCTCGTGCAAGTCGCGCGGTATCCGCAGATAAAACTCCTTTTTTAGTACGACCGCGCTCATCTAGCGCTTGATATTCAAAAGCCCCCACCAGAAATTACTCCTCTTGGGTAACGCGCAAGACTTCATCTAAAGATGTTTTTCCATCTAAAACTAAATTAAAACCATAGCGAGTAATTGAAGGTGTAGTCTGCCTGACATATTGCAACATATCAGATTCTGAGCGATTATCGTGAATCATATTTCTTAGTTCGTCATCAAGAATGATCATCTCAAAAATCCCTGAGCGGCCACGATAGCCAACATGGTCACACTCATTGCAGCCTTGTGCCCGAAATAATTGCACGTTATCTGTAGGTGGTAAAAACAATAATGAAAGTTCCCGTTCTGTTGCCTGGTAAGGTTGTTTACAGTGACTACAAAGTGTTCTGACCAAACGTTGTGCCACCATCGCTGTCATACTGGAAGCGATCAAAAACGGTTCAACTCCCATATCAACAAGCCGAGTGACTGCCCCAATCGCAGTATTAGTATGCAAAGTTGATAATACCAAGTGACCGGTTAAACTGGCCTGAACAGAGATTTGTGCCGTTTCAAGGTCGCGAATCTCTCCCACTAAAACTACATCCGGGTCCTGACGCAGAATCGATCGCAATCCACTGGCAAACGTCATGCCTATCTTTGGTTGTACCTGTGATTGCCCCACACCTTCGAGATCATACTCGACCGGGTCTTCAATTGTTAGAATGTTTAGCCGCTTTCGATTTAAGCCTGATAATCCAGCATAAAGAGTGGTTGTCTTGCCTGAACCAGTTGGACCTGTGAGCAGGATAATGCCGTGCGGGGTTTGCATGATGTGTTCGAATTTAGCCCGTAATTCATCATTCATGCCCAGCTGACCGACGTCCAGCATCGACCCTTGTTTATCCAAAATCCTTAAAACCACCCTTTCACCGTGTTGGGTTGGTAAAGTTGAAACACGTATGTCAATTGGTCTCTCGCCAAGACGTATGGATATTCGTCCATCTTGCGGCAAACGTTTTTCAGCTATATCAAGTCGAGCCATCACTTTTAAACGAGAAACCAAAGCGCTATGTAAGGCACGTTGTACGGTAAGTATATCTTTCAGAATTCCGTCTACCCTGAGTCGAACCACAGAATCATGCTCAAAAGCTTCCAGATGAATATCAGAAGCCCCTTCTCGTACTGCTTGTGAGAGTAAAGCATTAATCAAACGAACAATCGGCGCATGATCTTCAGTTTCAAGCAAGTCGGTTGTGACAGGAACTTCCTGTGACAACATCTCCAAGTCAATTTCATCACCGAGAGTGTCAACCATATCACTGGCTTGAGAACGGCCCTTGTCATAAGCACGGCTGAGAACAAATTGAAAATCATCGTTCGGCAGAGTAACAATGTTCAATTTGGAATCTGAATATTGTCGCTTGATTTCAGAAATTATTTCCAGTGTCGGTTTGTTGCTGGTTATAACTGCGGCGGAGTCATCCGGGTTCCTTCCGACCAACACAGAATGACGTTTAGCGAACTGATATGGAATGCGATTAATCCATTCCGCATCCGCATTATTTAACAGTTCTTCGACTTGTTGGCGAGCTAATTCTGCCATATCTGATATTATCTATCGACTCGTTCTTTTTCCCTTTCCCAATCAATATCAGGTAGGACTGGAGGTTCAGTATCACGAATTAACAAGCGAGTGTCTGGTAAGCTGAGCAACTCTTCTTCTTGCAATTGCAAGTATCTTTGTTGTGTTGTTTCCGCTATATCAGAATGGCTATCAACAATTTTTGGACGTAAAAACACCATCAAGTTTCTTCGAACCGCCTGTTTTGATTTGGTTCGAAAAAGTGCTCCAATTAAAGGGATACGACTAATCATCGGAACTCGTTGAATAGAATCATTGAAGTCTTCCTGTGTAAGACCACCAAGCACGACGATTTGACCATTATCGACTTCGGTAACGGTTTTAATATTGCGAGTATCTGTAATTAAATCCACCGCCGTATCAAGCTGAGTTGGTGCAATATTTGATACTTCCTGTTCGATTTCCATACGGATAACATTACCTTCATTGATTTGGGGCTTGATTTTAAGTTTAACCCCGATATCTTTACGTTCGATATTTTGGTTTTGCACCAGTCCGTCAGTTGCGCCGGTATCATCCGTGGTTGTATTAGTGCTGGTTGTTCTACTGGTGATAAAAGGGACTTCCTGCCCAACTACCAGCTCTGCCTCTTCATTTTCCAATGTCAGGACCGTTGGAGTCGATAAAATATTAGTATTAGTGTCTGTGCGTAAAGCGTTCAATACTACACTCAGTTCGGGAACAACTGTGGTGCCATCAACAATGACCTGGCCGGTTAAAAAGCCAATATTGATTCCTCCACCACCAGCGCCACCGGTAACATCTTGAGTCAAACCAAAGTTAGTATTTGCCTCTAAAGTACCTTGACTGAGTTGGTCGTTAAATACACCTTGCCACTGAATACCTAATGATTGTTGGTAGTTCTCACCAACTTCCGCAACTATCGCTTCAACAAACACTTGGGAACGACGTATGTCCAACTGGTCAATGATATTCTGAATTTCCGCAAAATCAGTATCTTCTGAGCGAACGATTAGAGCATTTGTATTTTCATCAGCTTCAACAGTAATACTTACCGCTCCGGTTCCGGCAGCCCCTTCCTCACCGGCAGCCGTTTCTTGTTCAGAAACAATATTATTTAGAACTTCTGCCAGATCTGTTGCATTGGCATATTTCAAATAAGCAACGTGAACATTGCCAGCGTTTTCAGGTTTTGGTATATCGATCTGATCAATGATACTTTTCATGATTAAGTAACGATCATAGGCGGCTCTGATAATTACAGCATTAATAGAATCATCCGACTGAATTGATGTTGTAATGGTTTGTCCCGGAATTTGACCTTCAAGGTTTTGTTCTTGAGTATTTGAAGATTCGAGACTGCTTAAAATATCCGCAATTCGGCTGGCTTTTGCATGTTTGGTATAGACAACATAAATATCCGATTCCAGCCCTTCGCGTTGCACATCGAGTTTGTCGATGACCTCTTTGGCGCGCAAATAAATCGATTCCGGTGCCTGTATCACAATAGCGTTAATAGCGTCATCCGGTTGGATACTTACTCCTGTTGTAGCGGCCGGCCGCCCTTCCGCAGCAGCTTGAGCCTGGATGTTTGCCACGATTTGACTTAACACACCAGCGATTTTAGATGCTTTAGTGTTATTCAAATAAACGATGTTTATATCTGAACGGGTATCGGGTTGATCAACTCTTTCGATGATGCCAAGCACGCGATCAATATTTGCTGCTGTGCCGGAAATAATTAAAGAATTACTCGGTGCGTGAGCTGAGATATAACTGGTGGGCGGTAGCAGCGGTTGGACAATTGGCAAAATTGTTTGTACAGAACCGTTTTTTACAGCATAAATATAAGTGACAATTTCATCGCGATTTAAACCATCAATGCTGGAAATAGTCGGCGTAGGTTGTTGACGGACAACGTTGCTAGGTACAATTTTGATAACATCGCCAGACGGTACAGCGGACAAATTATGCACATCCAGAACGGAGAGGAAAACTTCGTAAATCTGGTCAGCATCTAACGGAGTGCCGGAAACCAAGGTGAAGTTTCCACGCACCCGCGGGTCGATAATGAAATTACGGCCGGTCAATTTGGAAATTGAGTTAATCAGACCGCGAATGTCTGCATCCTGGAAATTCAGAATGACGGTGGCATCTTCTGCAAACTCTGTGTCGGCTAATTCAGTTTCCACTTCCTGTGCAATCACCGGGGAAATGGTAATGCAAACACTGAGCAAGGCTATTGATAATAGGCGCAATGCCTGATTTAACATGTTACTACCCTCGAATCCTTGATTGATTTTGTAAAAACCATTCATAAGTTTTTTCTATCCCTGTTTTCAGGCTAGTTGCTGCTTGCCAGCCTAATTCCGTTAGTCTACTTAACTCAAGTAATTTTCTTGGCGTACCATCAGGTTTCGTACTGTCATAGACGAGTTCACCCTGATGTCCGACAATGCCCTGTATTGTAGCCGCTAATTGTCCGATTGTGCACTCCTGGCCTGAACCAATATTGAACACATCATATTGTAAATATTGTTGATTCATCAGGAAAATACACGCATCGGCCATGTCATCGACAAACATGAATTCCCGTAATGCGTTACCTGTCCCCCATATTTGTATTTTATCATCTTCTTGTTGCCTCGCTTGGTGGGTTTTACGTAAAAGTGCGGGCAATACGTGGGCATTTTCGAGATGAAAATTATCACCCGGGCCATATAAATTAGTCGGCATTACACTAATAAAATCCGTTTTATATTGAGCGTTATAGGCCTGACACATTTTTAGCCCGGCAATTTTTGCTATGGCGTAAGGTTCGTTGGTTTTTTCCAGAGTGCCCGTAAGTAAATACTCTTCTTGCATGGGCTGAGGGCATTCACGGGGGTAGATGCACGAGCTGCCTAAGAACAGTAAACGATTTACATTATTACTAAATGCGCTGTGAATGACATTATTTTGAATGGCCAGGTTTTCATAGATAAAATCAGCACGATAAATATTGTTGGCTTGGATCCCTCCTACTTTAGCCGCTGCCAGGAAGACATAATCAGGTTTTTGCTGTTGAAAAAAATCAGCAACCTGTTTCTGATTGCATAGATCTAATTGCTGCCTGTCTCGTATGATTAGCTGTTTATAGCCTTGATTTTCCAGTCGTCGATAAATAGCTGAACCGACCATGCCGTTATGACCGGCAATAAATATTTTAGCTTTTTTATCCATATTCAGTTTAGTTGAAATATTCGACTCGAATCCTCTTTATTTTATTAACCACACTGGGCAGTTGATTAAGCTGGTCTAAAGCATCCTGCATGGATGCTTCTTTAGTTTGATTAGTAAGAATAATCACATCTGCAGTTTCTGTCTCAGAATTAGTATTTTTTTGTTCGATTGCCTCAATACTAATGCCTTGATCTCCCAGAATTCGCGTTACATCAGCTAACACGCCGGGTTGATTTACCGCCTTCATATTGAGGTAATAAGCACAATTAATTTCAGACACAGGAAGAATTGGAATATCTGACAGTCTGTCTGGCTGAAAAGCCAGATGTGGCACACGGTTTTCGCTATCAGTTGTAAATGTGCGTACAACGTCAATTAAATCAGCAACCACTGAAGATGCGGTCGGTTCTGAACCAGCACCCGGACCATAATACATGGATGAGCCAACGGCATCACCGTGAACCATTATGGCGTTCATGACGCCATTAACGTTCGCGATTAAACGTTGCTCGGGAATCAGGGTTGGATGAACACGTAACTCGATTCCTTTTTTCATCCGTTTGGCTAAACCTAAATGTTTAATTCGGTAGCCTAACTCACGTGCATTAACAATATCGTCATAACTGACTTCGGTGATGCCTTCGGTATAAGCCTGATCAAATTGTAACGGTATACCGAATGCGATGGACGCCAGAATGGTTAATTTGTGGGCAGCATCGATGCCTTCCACGTCAAAAGTTGGGTCAGCCTCAGCATAACCTAAGTTTTGCGCTTCTGTTAATACATCAGCAAAATCACTTTGCTGACTTTCCATCGAAGTTAAAATGAAATTTCCAGTGCCATTAATGATTCCAGCCAGCCACTCAATTCGATTTGCAGCTAAACCTTCGCGAATCGCTTTGATCACAGGAATACCGCCTGCAACGGCCGCTTCGAAGGCGACGATGATATTATTTTTATGTGCTGCAGAAAAAATTTCATTTCCATGGATGGCGATCAATGCCTTGTTGGCCGATACAATATGCTTGCCGTTTTCAATCGCTCGCATAATGACTTGGTTAGCCAATTCCGTGCCACCCATCAGCTCGACAATAACATCAATGTCCGGGTTATTGGCCACTTCCATAGGATCATCGGTGATAATTAAATCTGCGTTACCAATGTCTCGTTTTTTATTAATATCCTTGACTGCGGCAGTAGTTGGGATAATTTGTCGCCCGGCACGGCGAGAAATCTCATCTGCATTGCGCAGTAATACTTTTACAGTGCCGGTACCGACCGTACCGAGCCCGACAAGCCCTACTCTAACTGGCTTCACATTATGTCCTTTATGGTTCGAAAAAACGCGATTTTATCCTACTTTTTTAGGTAAAAGTCCAAGCGGGCTAACAGGTTTGCCATTTTTTCTGATTTCAAAATGAAGCTTGGCCTGTTTGGCATCTGTACTGCCCACTTCAGCAATTTTCTGTCCCTGAGAAATTTTTTCCCCTTCTCTTACATCTATCGATTGATTGTGTGCATAAGCACTAAGATAGGTTTCATCGTGTTTGATAATGATTAAATTGCCATAGCCTTTTAAACCATTACCCGCATAGACTACTTTACCGGATGCACTTGCTCTGACCGGAACCCCGCGTTTACTAATAATATCAAGACCATTATTCTGGTTCGATTTTTTATAATTAACGATGCTAATACCTGCAATTGGCCATTGCCAGGAATTATCAAATGGCACAAATTGATGATTTACTGTTGGTGTTTGCTGCCGGTCAGGTTGTGGATTTATTTTTACAACTTCAGTTTGCGACTTGGGCTGCCGGATTTTGATTGAATTGGTCGATTGTTTAATGGGTTGTATGACATCTGTTGTTTTACTTGGCTTGGTAAAATTTTCAGGCTTCACCAGTGTTATTTTCTGTCCTCTATTGATCAAATAAGGCTCTGAAATGTTGTTCCATGCAGCGACTTGTTTGTAATCAAGTCCTGCCAAAAACGCTATGCTATAAAGAGTATCCCCGCTGCCGGCAATATGTTGTGTTTTTTTAGGTTTTACAAAAGACTGATCATCCACAGGCACTACCGGAGGTTGGGAACAAGCCCCGAGCAGAAATAAGGTAATGATTATAGTTGGTTTGTATAGATTACTAATTATAGGCAGCATATAAAATCAACAAGATAGTGATGATTACTAAAGTTATCCATCCAATTATATCAATAACTTTATGTAATTGCTTGCCATATCTTGGACCAAACCACTTACCTAGCGCCGCAACCAGAAAAAAACGGCCTCCCCTGCCAATCAAGGATGCGATTACAAACGGTACCATCGCCATACTTAAAACGCCTGCTGTAATTGTGAAAATTTTGTAGGGGATTGGCGTAAAACCGGCTATAAAAACTATCCAAACGCCATACTGATTGAATAGGCCTTTGACCTGATCAAATTTTTCTTGAGCATGATAAAAACCGATAATGGCGTCTCCCATAAAAACAAATAAATATTTGCCTATAAGATAGCCAATTACTCCGCCGATGACCGAGGTGACAGTTGTTATTAAGGCATAACGCCAGCTTTTTTCCGGCCTTGCAATTGTCATGGGTAATAACATGACATCAGGAGGAATCGGGAAAAAACTTGACTCAGCCAGGCTTAAGCCACCTAAATACCGTTCTGCCATTGGATGCGCTGACCACTGCAAAACTTTGCTGTATAAAGCGGAGAATATTTTCATTATTTCTCTATTCCGCGCTTAAAAGCGACAAATCGTACTGCCGTAACATTTTCTTCAATAAATTCATCTTGATTACGTGTAATCACTTTGAGAACCTGGTTATCATTGCCGCCTATGGGCATCACCAACCGCCCTCCCGGTGCCAGTTGGGTCAGTAATTTTTGCGGTACTTCTTCAGAAGCGGCGGCTGCTAATATCCCATCGTATGGCGCATTTTCCGGCCAGCCTCCGTATCCGTCTGCAATCTCAAAAGAAGTATTCTTGATTTTTAAATCGTAAAGTCGATTACGTGCATCCCACATCAGTTCAGTGATTCTCTCAATGGAATAAACGTGATTGCATAATTGGGCTAAGACTGCAGTTTGGTAACCGCAGCCAGTGCCGATTTCTAATACTCTTTCAAGCTGCCGTTGAGTGCCGGCTAATAACAACTCAGTCATCAAAGCGACAATATACGGCTGAGAAATAGTCTGACCGTGACCAATTGGCAATGCAATATTTTCATAAGCACGTGATTCAAGAGGTTTGGGTAGAAAAATATGTCTGGGGGTTTTTGACATCACCCACAGCACTTCCTCATTAGAAATACCGGCATCCCTGATTTGTTCGATCAAGCGATTACGCGCCCGATCTGAAGTCATGCCTGAACCGCTGAACTTATCCTTCGGCATCAGGTACTGCCACCATTAAGCCAGTGTTTTAACGAATCTATGCTGGTGTATGCAGTCAGATCAATTTTTATAGGTGTGACTGAAATATAGCCATTTGCTACAGCGTAAAAATCTGTACCTTCCCCGGCATCGTCACCTTGACCGGCCGGACCTACCCAGTAGATTTCTTCACCAGAGGGAGTTTGGGATTTAATTATGGGTTCTGACTTATGCCGTTGACCTAAACGGGTTACCTGCCAGCCTTTGATCTTATCGTAAGGTAAATCAGGAACATTAACGTTGAGTATGGTGTCAGCAGGTAAAGGATGCTGCTTCATTTTACTTAACAACTCGATTACAGTTGTAGCCGCAGAAGAATAATGACTAACCTGTTCGCCGGCCAATGAGACGGCAATGGCAGGCAAACCCAGAAATCGTCCCTCAGTTGCGGCTGCAACCGTACCTGAATAAAGCACATCATCACCGAGGTTAGCACCGTTGTTGATGCCGGCTACAACCATATCAGGCGTTGGTTTTACGTAACCTGTAATAGCCAGATGTACGCAATCTGTTGGTGTGCCCTCTACATAATGAAAGCCATTAGCAGCCTGATGAACCCTCAGTGGATTTTTCAAAGTCAATGAATTACTGGCACCGCTACGATTGCGATCCGGGGCAACCACTGTTACCTCGGCAAATTGATTAAGCGACTGGGCCAGACAAGCCAGGCCTGGCGCTAAATAGCCATCGTCATTGCTAACCAAAATGTTCAAATTAATTTCGCGTGGGAAGTTTAGAAAGTGCTTTTTTAGCTTCTTGGTGACCGTTTGACAAGGCTTTTTTAAACCAAAATTCAGCTTGTTCTATATCTTTTTTTACCCCTAACCCTTTCGCATAAGCTAAGCCTAAACGATACTGCGCCGGGCTGTAATCTTTATCCGCTGAGCTTCGATACCATCTGACGGCCCTTGCTGTATCGGAATCCACATACCAGCCTTTTTCATAGATAACGCCCATGGCTTTTTCGGCCCAGGCTTGGCGATATCGGGCATTTTGATTAACGTGATCTAATGAACGTTTGAGCCAGTAAGTTGACTCGGCAAAATTTTGTTCAGTGCCTCGACCGGCGGCATACATTTCCGCCAAAATATATTGGGCTCTCCCCTCATGATTATTTGCAGCATCAAGTATTGTATTGAATAGACTATCTGAGTAACGGCCGGAATCATAAGCATTATAAGCTGCAGCAAGCTGGACACGATTGAGGCTTGGTGGTTCAGGTTTGCTTTCAGCGACCGGTTCGGATTGCTGGTTTTCATTTTGTTCGTTTTCACTCACCACCTCAACCGAAGAGATTTTTTGCTCTTCAGTTTCATCAATCTTTTTGGTCTCGGTTTGCTGAGCGTTCTCAATAGGCTTAGCTGGCGATTCTGTTTTAGGTACTTCAGGCTTATTTTCTTCGGCTTGAGCAATTTCCTCGAGTAAGCGTTGTTTTTCTTGTTCTAAACGCTGCTTCTCTTCTTCGAGTTTTAGTTCGGCTTTTAAATCTGTAATTTGTTGTAAGAAACCTGCCAATCTTGGATCATTAGACTTGACTTTAATTAAATCTGTTAAATGTAGATTGGCTTTGTCTGGATCTTTTTCTTCCAATGCTTTTAAAGCAAAAGAGAAATAATGATCTGCAATATCATTTAAGCCTGAGTGTGCAAAGTCATTTTCCGGTTGTAATTCAAGAACCTGAGAATAATAGTCATAGGCACTTTCTCCCTCAGGTTTCAACAGACTGGAGTTTCCCTTGGCAATCGCCGCTTTATTGAGCAAGTCACTGATTTGACCTTGCAAAGCCTGTTTTTCAGCTCGTTCCCTGGCTTCTTGCTCGGCTTGTTGCTGTGCTTCGAGTGCTTTTATTTCTTCTTCTACACGACGTTCCACTTCCTCTTCTTTGGCCAGATTTTCATAAAACTCACGTCGTTGTTCATCAGAGTCCTTGCTTATTTCCTGATTTTCTGTCTCGTTTTGCTGTATTGACGAATCTAGTGTAGGTTCTTCGATGACAGTCTCTGCGCTTGCAGAGCTTGTATTTTCATTTTCACTAGTGTCAATTGTTTCTATAGAAGTTTGAACTTCCTGTGTTTGCGCCATTAAATTATTTTGCTTTAGCTCATGTTGATAGATTTGATAACCGGTTACAGTCAAAAAAACCAGTAAAGCCAGGCCCAGGCTCCAATAAACAAATTTACTTGAACGATCAGCATTAACTTGATATGCACTGGATTCCTGAAGATCACTAACACCTGTACTCGCTGTTGATTTTTCTGCGAGTTTTGCCAGAGGAATAATATTTTCCTTGGTTTTTTCTTCATCAGTATTGCCGGCAGAATCAAGATTCGTGGTTTTTATACTTCCCTTTTGCTTTTGAAAGTTAACGATTCCAAGCATCAAGTCCGCCGAATCAGGACGGTCTTCAATATAAGGTTTGAGCATCCAGTCGATGTTAGATAACAACAAATGTGAATATTCACCTTTGCCTAATTCAACCGCCGGAGTCAGCGGGTCGTCCTCACCCTTTATTAAAGCGGTATGTCTGGTTGAAGCATCAACAGGACGAACGCCAGCTATGCATTCATACAAACTTGCTCCTAAAGCATACAAATCACTCCAGGGTCCAATGTTGCCGTCTAAACCATATTGCTCTAATGGTGTATAACCCTGGGCTAAGGAGACAGTATAAGTTTTAGTGTACTGAGCGAGGCGATAACGAGCCAGGCCCTGCCCAAGTAATAGTGGATGGCCATGATTTCGAATGAACAAGTTGGTTGGGCTAACACTGGTGTGTAATAAGTTACGTGCATGCAGCTCGCGCAGCCCTTGCAAACCGGTTTTTAACAATTCAGCAACTTGTGCGTCACTTAACTTGCCTGATGCTTCATCAAGCACCTGGCGCAAACTTGCACCATCATCATACTCACTGATTAAATAACCGGTTCCATTTGCTTCACGATATTCAACAACATGAGGCAGATAAGCTGAATGAATTTGGCTGACTAGTCGTGCTTCCAGCAAAAATTCACTCAAACCAAATTCAAAATCAGTGAAACGATCTTCATTTTCAGAGGTTACCGAATGATCATCCTGCCTGCGAACCGCCAGGCTTTTCGGGAAATATTCATGAATAATGACATTACGATCATTACGATTATCCCAGGCGTAATAGGTAATTCTAAAATCACCTATATCGACTATAGACTCGATCTCATATTGATCAAGTTGGTAGCCAATAGCTAAATGATTCTGATTATTTTGATAATTTGCCTGGTCAGCTGGTTGCTGCATTTTGTATATCTGTTACAAGATGGTGGTGCCCAGGGCCGGACTCGAACCGGCACGGGATATTATCCCGAGGGATTTTAAGTCCCTTGCGTCTACCAAATTCCGCCACCTGGGCACAATAACTTGTCTCCTAAGTGTGATTATTCAATCCTTCGAATTATACCCTAAGCTGGAGGCTGAGCCCGGAATCGAACCGAGGTAAACGGCTTTGCAGGCCGCTGCATAACCACTCTGCCACTCAGCCTTTACGGCTTAACCCTCAGATAAGAATGTATAAAAAAGGGAAAGCGCTGTCAGCTTTCCCTGATCGTATTCTGGAGCGGGAAACGAGACTCGAACTCGCGACCCCGACCTTGGCAAGGTCGTGCTCTACCAACTGAGCTATTCCCGCCTATTCACCAAAGAGAGGCGATTTTATCCGGGATGTTGGTGATGTTCAAGCATCATCTTTGAGGTAAGGCCAGGTGGCTTTCAAATAAATATACATGGACCAAAGTGTCAGAATTGCAGCAATAATCAATAATAATTCACCGATTTTCAAAATTGGTAAACCTTGATACGGCATTTGATAAAGCAGCAAGCTTATAGCTATCATCTGAAAAGTAGTTTTGACCTTACCTATAAATGAAACAGCAACATTGCCACGCTTGCCGATTTCGGCCATCCACTCCCGTAATGCTGAAACAATAATCTCACGGCAAATAATAATGCTGACTACGCAAGTGAACAAAGAAACACTCCAGACGTTTTGCAAGATGTCTTGATCGGTGGCTAGCAAAACCAAGGCCACGGCAACAATAAGTTTATCGGCAACCGGATCGAGAAAAGCACCGAACTTTGAGTCTAGTTGCAAGCGTCTGGCCAAATAGCCATCCAGCCAATCAGTGATTGCAGCGACTACAAAAATTATAGTGGCAACCAGATGCGACCAGGAAAAATCGAGCAAATAAACAATGATTATCACCGGAACTAAAAGCACCCGGATGAATGTCAATATGTTGGGCAAATTAAATGTCATCGTTAATGGAAGTTTTTATAGACCGATTCTGCTAGCTGTTTGCTGATTCCTTCGACATTTTGCAGGTCTTCAACTCCTGCCCGCTTTATACCTTGAATTCCACCAAAATACGTTAACAGCGCCTTGCGGCGTTTATTACCGATACCCGGTATCTTTTCCAACTGAGATTGAAATCTGTTTTTTGATCGCTTTTGACGGTGTCCGGTAATCGCAAAACGATGTGCCTCATCCCGGATTTGCTGAATTAAATGCAGTGCGGAACTGGTTTTTGCCAAGTGATACGTCCTCATTGACGACCCGGCGACGATTAATTTTTCGAGCCCCGGTCTACGTCCTTCACCTTTGGCCACACCAATCAACTGCACCGAATCTATCGCTAGTTCATTCATTACATCAATTGCTTTGTTAAGTTGCCCAAGTCCACCATCGATTAAAATAATATCAGGTAGTGTACCCTGTTCCTTGAGAATTCGTGAGTAGCGTCTTGTTAATATTTGTTGCATGGCAGCGTAATCATCGCCGGCCGTAATATTTGCTATATTAAATCGGCGATATTCCTTTTTTGCCGGTCCGTTGTGGCCAAAAACAACACAAGAACCAATGGTAGATTCGCCCTGCGAATGGCTGATATCAAAGCATTCAATTCTTTCTGGCAGGCTTTGCAGCGATAGCTCAGCTTTGATTGCTTTAAACATCTCTTCAAAGCGGGTGTCAGTATTATCTTTTTGTTTTAAATAATTTAAGGCATTATCAGTTGTCATTTGCAGCCATTTGGCCCGGTCAAGCCGAACTGAATGTTTAATGTCCAGTTTACGACTGGTTTTATTTAACGATTCTAATGCTTTCTCGATTAATACTCTTTTAGTCAATCTCTTGTTAACAATGATTTCATCGGGTAATGGATGCGATGAATAGTATTGGGCGACAAAAGATTCTAATAATTCTGTGTTACTGGATTCTAATTTATTCTTTATAGAGTAATAGCGAGTGCCGACTAGTCGCCCGCTACGGACAAAAGTTACAGCAACACAAATATCGTTTTGATAACTAGCAATGGCGCAAAGATCGATGTCAACTTGTGTGCCTTGGATATTCTGGGTTTGATAAACCCTTTGTAAAGCCAGTAATTTATCCCGGTAAATAGCAGCCTGTTCAAATTCTAATTGCCTTGAAAACTGCTGAATTTTATCTGTGTAAATAGACAACAGCTCATCACTTTTACCTTCCAGGAAGAACCGAACTAATCGCACATTCTCAGCATAACTTTTTTCATTAATCAGCCCAACACAGGGTGCGGGACAACGTTTAATCTGGTATTGCAGGCATGGGCGGGAGCGATTGGAATAAAAGCTATCTCGGCATTGGCGCACTGGAAATATTTTTTGTAATAAAGCCAGCGTTTCGCGAACTGATTTAGCGCTAGGGTAAGGACCATATAATTTTCCTTTAACTTTACGTGTGCCTCGATAAAAACCAAGCCTGGGAAAATCATGTTGTGTATCGAGATAAATGTAGGGATAGCTTTTGTCGTCACGCAGTTGTATGTTGTAGCGAGGTCTATGTTGCTTAATCAAGTTGCTTTCCAGCAACAATGCTTCAGCTTCTGTTCCCGTTACAATCACATCCATGGAAGAAATTTTATTGACCATCATTTGCAGTTTTGTGGTCAAGGGCTTGCCAGAAAAGTAACTGGCCACGCGCTTTCTCAGGTTGGCGGCCTTGCCGACATAAAGGTGTTTGCCATTATTATCAAACATCAAATAGATGCCAGGGGAATGGCTTAAGCTCAAAGCATAGGTTTTACCATTGAACAATTCAGGCATTGCTTAGTAATTGATTTATATTTTTAAATACATCCCGAAACATCTGTTCAGTCAAGCGTCCGGTATTGGTGTTATAACGACTGCAATGATAGCTGTCGATCAGTGTCAATCTATCGCTTAATTGGTGAATCGCTTGGTGAGCAAATTTGTAATTAACTTGTCTTAAACCCAAGGCTTTGATTACTGCTTTGTGGGACAACAACCCTAGTGATAAAACCACACTTCCAGCGTCTAGTTCCGATAATTCATTAGCAAGGTAGCCATTACACTGATTGACTTCAGCGCCGACAGGCTTGTTTTGAGGTGGCAGGCATTTGACGGCATTGGTGATTTTGCAATTTATCAATTTAAGCTCATCGTCACTGGAAATGGATTTATTGTGGCTGGCAAAACCAAAATCATACAAAGTCTGATAGAGCAAAATGCCGGCATAATCCCCTGTAAACGGACGCCCGCTTGCGTTAGCTCCATGCATGCCCGGGGCTAATCCAACGATTAATAATCGCGCTTCGCTTTCACCAAATGGAGGAACAGGTTTGCAAAAATAATCTGGGTATTTAGTTTTTACCTGACTCAAAAAGTCAGCTAAACGCGGACATTTTTTGCAATCCGGATCGTAATAAGACGTAGTAGTTAGCATATTTTCCATTTGTTTTAGGTCTGTGGGTTGCTGACTTAGGTCACTCACCCTAGAATTCAGCCCTTATTGTACGCAAACAGAGTAAACAGATGAAAATTTCTGCATTTGAAATAAAAATTGGCAACTTGATTGAATATCAGGGACGGCTTTGGCGGGTACTGAAGAAAAATCACGTTAAGCCCGGCAAAGGCGGTGCATTCGTTCAAGTTGAAATGAAAGAGCATGGTACTGGAACTAAATTAAACGAGCGCTTCCGCTCGGAAGACAAAGTTGAAAAAGCCCACGTGGAACCACGACAAATGCAGTTTTTGTATAACGAGGGCACGGATTATGTGTTTATGGATAATACAACCTACGAGCAGTTAACACTTCCCGCCGAAGACTTAGAAGAACAATCAGGTTATTTACTTCCCAGTACAGATATTCAAATTAATTTTTATAACGATTCACCAATTGGTGTTGAATTGCCACAAAGTGTAGTGTTGGAAGTGATTGATACCGAAGGCGTAGTCAAAGGTCAAACCGCCGCTAGTTCCGGCAAGCCAGCCGAACTCGAAACCGGCATTCGTGTATCAGTGCCGCCCTTTGTCAATATTGGCGACAAAATCAAAGTAAATACCGACACTGGAGAATATATAGAGCGTGCAGAGTGACGGCAGTGTCATCCTGAGCTGCATAGCAGCGTGAGGATCTCCTAAAGACTGTTAGAGCTTTAATTCAAACAGTAGTCAGCTCAGGGAGATTGCTCGACAAGCTCAATAACACGGGTATCTCTCAAATACTATTCAGGCATCTCTACGGTCATCCCGATTTTGTCGAGAGATATCCTATAAGAGAACGTCGCTCTGATCACTCCCTCACCAATTCGCCAAATTGGTATATTATTCATGTTATCAATTTTAAACTCTCTGGTTCAAATGTAATGAAAGCAATAGTGTTGAGTTGCGACAAATATCACCAGGTCACGGATCACATGATACGTGCTTACCAAACACTTTGGCCAGACCACCCATTCACATTTCGGGTTCCTTATCAAAATTATCCACAGGATCTAGTAAATCAACACAAAGAAAACATCGAACTCATTAATTCCCCACCAAATATAAAACAAACTTTACTTACTTTGATATCTGATTTGTCAGATCAAGAATGGGTTTATTGGTGTATTGACGATAAGTATCCCATTTTTCTAGATGTCGAGATAGTCTCAAATCTCTATAAATACATAAAGTCCATAGAAAATTTAGAATCACAAGGGTTGATGTTTTGTCGTTGTCGTAAACTACTTTTTAAGCATAACCTGCGTACTAATAGCAAAATTCAGATTCAGCCAGATATCAGCCTTGTTGAAAGAAAAAATTATTATCAGTTTTGGATTCATCAATTTTTGCGGGTTTCAGTTTTAAGAGAATTATTTCAACAATTTCCTGACCGCGAATTCAGCGCAAAGGAAATGGACTACTTTACAGGACAAGTGGACAATCAAACAGTTATGCCCTTTAAGAAAAATCAGAAAATGTATGTCACGTTAAAAAACCATGCGCAATTTGGTGAAAGTACACATAGAGGTAAATTGACTGCAAATTGTTATCAAAGCATGATTTCCCAAAGGATGATTCCAAATAGAGATTGGAAAACTAGCAATGTTTCATTAATAATGGGAAGGCTTCATCAAACAAAAAAAGAGAAGCTGTTTTCATTTTTCACAAATCAGAATAAGGTAAGTTTGAATTAAAGTTAATGTCCAGAATAACCATGAGTGCCATAAAACAGACTATAAACGGGGTTATGCATTAGTGATTTACTTAGCTTAAGTTTCTGCTAAGTTCTCTGCCATTCCCTCAACTTCTGATCCAGATTAGCCTGGGGATTAATCAATTCAATCAAACTCTTATCATCCAAGACCTGCTCCACCGCCGGCCTATCATTACAGATCAACGCAATATCGGCACCGGCATTCAGGGCCATATGAGTGCGATCAACGACTGTACCGAGTTCAACAGCACCTTGCATCGATAAATCGTCGGTGAAAATAATGCCTTTGAATCCGAGTTGTTCACGTAAGATGGTTTTCAACCAAAACTCCGAGAATCCCGATGGCAAGCAATCTATTTGATTAAACAGTACATGGGCGGTCATGATGGCATCAAGGTCTTGAACGATTAATGATTGATATGGAATTAAATCCTGTTCGGCAACTTCATGATAGCAACGTGAATCCTGTGGCAGACAAAGGTGCGAGTCTTCTAACACGCCGCCATGCCCAGGAAAATGTTTGGCTACCGCAATGAAACCGGCTTCATGCAGCCCCTGGATATAGGCGGTGGCCAGCTCAGAGATGACTTTTGGATTATGATGAAAAGCTCGGTTAGCAATGATTTCACTGCTCGAATCATATAAGTCCAGTACCGGGACAAAGCTGAAATCAACACCGGTGGGTTTGAGTTCGTTAGCCATTAATATGGCTAAATCTTTAGCAATCTCAATCGCATTCTCTGGAGACTTGTCATACAAACGGCCCAGTGTGTGCAACGGCGGTAACTCTGTAAAGCCATCTTTAAAACGCTGAACCCGCCCTCCTTCCTGATCAACGCAGACTATTAATTCAGGTGTTCTGAGCGACTTGATTTGAGCAACTAATTGTGTGACTTGTTGTTTATTAGTGTAATTACGGGTAAATAAAATAATACCTCCGACTAATGGATGCATAAGAACTTCTTTGTCTTGGTCGTTTAACTCCAGGCCTTCAACATCAATAATCAGTGGGCCAAGTGGTAACTTGTTTTTATTATTCATTATTAATTTCCACCGGACAGCCAATCGGGGTTAAATCGAACAATTCAATAACATCCTGATTAGCCATACGAACGCAACCATGGGAAACGGCTTGCCCCAATTCATTTTCATATGGGGTGCCGTGAATATAAATATAGCGTTGCATGGTGTCGACATCACCCAATCGATTGAAGCCCACTTGTTTACCGCTTAGCCAGAGTATTCGCGTCAAAATCCAATCTCTGTCAGGGTGTTGTTTACCGAGTTCGGGGCTATAGATTTCACCTGTAGGCCGACGTCCTACAAAAACCGAATTGGCTGGTAATCCTGCTCCGATTTTTGCTCGCACGATATGTGATCCCACCGGGGTTTGTCCGCTATCTTGCTGCTGCCCGGGGCCATTCAATGCAGTTGATACCGGGTAAGTAAGTTGTTTTGAATCATTGCTAAAATAAAGTTTTTGTCTAGCAATACTAATTCTAATCTTAGCCATAGTCTCGTTGAATTGTTGCTAACAAACCTTGAGAAGCATCTTCAATCATGTCCAGAACTTTTTCGAATCCCAGGGCTCCACCATAATAAGGATCAGGAACTTCAATCTCGCTATATTGCTCGGCATAACTTAAGAACAAGTTTATTTTGTGATGATGGCTGGTATCATTGAGTCGCCTTAAGTCACTAAGATTCTGATTATCCATCGCGATGATATAGTCGAATTCCACAATATCTTGGGGTGTAACTTTTCGGGCTCTTAGCCCGGTAAGATCAATGTTACGAAGCGCTGCCGCGTCAATCGCCCGTGCATCCGGTGGATGGCCAATATGCCAGCTTCCAGTGCCGGCGGAATCGATCAAAATCCGGTCTGATAAACCCGCATTATTGACCGTTTTCGAGAAAACACCTTCGGCCGTAGGCGAGCGGCAGATATTACCTAAACAAATAAAGATAACCTTAACTGGATAGTTGTTTTGCATAGTATTTCCTGGCCAGTTCAAGATCTTCGGGTGTATCAACACCAATACCGGTGGGTTGCGTCACCTTATTAACAACTATTTTATCACCATGCCAGAGTACCCGAAGCTGTTCCAGCTTTTCGGCTAACTCAAGTTCACAAGGATTCAACGAAGCAAAATATTTTACATAACCCGCCCTGTAAGCATAAATACCTAAATGCTTGTATACCGTTTGTTCGCTATCGTTTCTGGAAAACGGAATATAAGAGCGACTGAAATAAAGGGCTAAATCATTTTTATCACGCACAACTTTAACGATGTCTGGATTGGTATAATCCTTAACATCTTTTAGACGCTCACAGCCTGTGCTCATAACAGCTTCGGAATTCTCAGTCAGGCTTGTGGCCATTTGGTTGATCACATCAGCAGGCATAAAAGGTTCATCGCCCTGCAAATTCACAATAATCGTTTGATCATCCAGTTCCAGTATTTTTGCTGCCTCGGCAATTCGATCAGTGCCTGACTGGCAACTTTCAGATGTCATCACAGCTTTGAAACCTGACAGGTTTATGTGATCAAAGATTCGTTGATCATCAGTAGCGACAATGACTTCAGTTGCAATACTTTCTTCGGCACGTTGGCAGACATGCTGAATTAAACTTTTGTCTCCGATTTTTTTTAGTGGTTTGCCGGGTAATCTTGTTGAGGCATAACGTGCAGGGATAATGACAACAAATTTATTCTTCATACTCTGAGTTCGTCGATTGATTGTTCTAATTTATTAATAAATGCCTGGTTGGGTTGTGCCTCAATTTCTAGATACCATGCATTCGGCAAGTTAAATTCTCTGCATTTTACCGCATCCTTTTCTGTCATTAGAATGGGCTTATTATTACTAAAATTAAAATCCCCGGATTGATAAGCATGATGATCAGGAAAGCTTCTGGCAATTACTCTAATGTTTAATGATTTGAGTGTATTAAAGAATTTTTCCGGATTACCGATACCGGCAATGGCATTAACCTCGGTATTATTAAAAAAATTGGTTTCTACTTCTTGTTCTGGCGAATATAAGCTGCGAAAAGCTACTGGCCTGAAATTCATACTAAACTCAAAATCATCGAGATTATGGTCACCACTATAAAGTTTTATCGCATCCGGGTGTATTGATTCAGGTGTCTGCCGCAGCGGTCCACTTGGTAACAATCTGCTATTTCCGAACTGCTGTTTTGCATCAATCACCACAATTTCCAAATCTCGCTTTAGTGCCAGATGTTGAAGGCCATCATCGCTGATTATGATATTGACATCATGTTTGTCAACTAGCAATTGAGCTGAATCAAGGCGTACTGGAGAAACAGCAATAGGAATATCAAGGTTGTTTCGCAGTAAAACAGCTTCGTCCCCGACTATTTCTGGTTTCTCCAATAGTGTTACGTCAACTGGCCATTGGGGGGAACTGCCACCGTACCCACGGCTGATTACCCCCACTCTGAATCCTTTGGTTTGTAAATATTTCGTTAGCCAAATTACTAGTGGTGTTTTACCTGTACCACCGACTGTAACATTGCCAACGATTATTACCGGCACCTTTACAGAGGAGCGTTTGAAAACTCCAATGCCATATAGTTTGCTTCTAACAGAAACCGTTAAACTATATATTAAGCTTAATGGATAAAGGAGCTTGCTAATAGGGTGAGTCTTATCCTGCCAAATTTGAGGGAGGTTGGTAGCGAGGTAATCGCGCATCACAGGTTAATCAGTTCAGGATTACCTAACTGTTGTGCTTGCCATAAGCGGGTATAGTAACCATGTTTGTCGATTAACTCCTGGTTGGTGCCGCTTTCGACAATCCTGCCTTTATCCATCACATAAATGCAGTCTGCATTTTCGATTGTTGACAGTCGATGAGCAATAACAATTGTCGTTCTTCCCTGCTTTAAAGCTTGTGTGGCCTGTTGAACCAGACGCTCCGAATGCGTATCCAGTGCTGATGTCGCTTCATCTAAAATTAAAATCGGTGCATTTTTGTAAAAAGCCCTGGCAATTGCGATGCGTTGGCGTTGGCCACCTGATAATCGAGTGCCGCGCTCACCAATCAATGTATCCAGACCGTTTGGCAGCTTATCCAGAAACTCGCTTACATGTGCCGCATCACAAACTTGTTTGAGCCTTGATTCATCGTTTTCACCATTATTCGCATAAGTAATGTTATTTCTTAAGGTATCGTCGAACAAAATAGCGTCTTGGGTCACGATAGAAAAATTAGAGCGCAGTTCTTTTAGTTTGATATTTTTTACGGAAATATCATCAAGTTTTATTTCACCCTCTTTTAGCTCATAGAAACGCAATAACAATGAAACAATGGTTGATTTGCCGCTACCTGATGCCCCAACCAGCGCGATAGATTGTCCGGGCTCAACATCAATAGAAATATTGTCCAGCACCTTGGTTTGTTCATTGTCGGCGTAACGAAACGACACATTATCAAAATTTATTTTTCCTTTTGCACGGACTAAGGGTTCTGTCCCTGATTGGCTTTCAATCGTTTCGTCTATTGTTGTAAAAATGCTGTCCGCACCTGCAATTCCAGCTTGAAGTGTCTCATTCACTTTAGCCAGGCGTTTAACCGGTGACATCATCATTAAAATCGCGCCTAAATATGAAACAAAACCTCCTGCACTTAATAATTGTGGATTATCAGGATCGATGGCCATTTTAATAATTATCGCGACAGCCAGGCCGACAACCACCAGTATTAAGGAAAGATTGATTGCTGATATAACCGCTTTTTTCATTGCCTGATGACGATTATCGTCGTTAGCCGCTTTGAAGCGCTGTGTTTCATAATCTTCACCACCGTAAGTCTTGACTATTTTATGTCCCTGGAACGCCTCTTTTGAAGTATTGGCAATATCTTTAATGCTGCGCTGAATTTCATGGGAGTTTTTACGAAAACGCTTACTGGCAGTTTTTACAATCAAGGCAACTATGGGTAAAAGTATCAGTAATACCAATGTTAGCTTGAAATTCAGATACGCCATCCAGGACAACAAAGCGATTACCGTAAGGCTGTCCTTGACAAGCACTCTGATCACGGACGTGCTTGCTGCAGCCACTTGTTCAACATCGTAAACAAGCTTTGATACTAAAGAAGCAGAAGAATTATGATCGTAGAAGCGAACCGGTAAATGGATTACCTTTTCGAACATATCCTGGCGCATATCGAAAATGGTTTTCCTGGCCACCCAGGTCATGCCATAAGTGTCCATAAACACACCAATGCCGCGTATCAGGAAAATTCCGATCAATAATATTGGCAACCATTTTGCCATGGATGGGCTACGAGCGACTAAACCTTCATCCATAATCGGTTTGAGCATGGAGACAAATCCAGCGTCGGCCAATGCTGTGACGATCATGCCCAGAATCGCCGCCGCAAAAACCCATTTATAGCGGGCTACATAAGACAACAAGCGCTTATAAATATAAGCGCCAGAGTGGTTTGAGTCTGACATTAAGTTTGCCTGAAAAGGCTAATCACTTTTAACATGGCCGATATTTTACCTTCTCAGCCGATTTGAGCGTTAACTATTGTTAGCGATAAAAAAGATATTTAGTAACCTGTAAAGATTTTTTATCGACCCAGAGCTTGGTGGTTTGCCCATAAGTAATGTTAGTTATGCCGTGTGGCGTGTTATCGACAATCTTTTGTGGCAATAATAAGGCACTGAATAAAACAATATAAGCATCATCGGACTCAGTCATGCCTATCCGATAATGCTTTAGTTCTTTTTGCTGTATGGTTAAATCTTCAATATTTTGAAACGCTTCATAAGCTGCTTGCCAAGCCGGGATATATATCGCAGGGATAAATTTCTTTTGTGATTCTGAAGACAAAAAATCGTCCTCGACAATATCTTCACAGACATAGCCGTCTTTTAACGTACAGTTAGTTACTTGAGTTTCTGCGTATTTTTTGATTCCAGCAGTATTGTCTTGGGACACGGCATTTAAACTCAAGCAACAAACAATTAATAGGCTAACAACATACCGCATTAATTAGCAATACGTCTGACAGTACGAATACGACCAGTTTCAACATCGTGATGTTTCATCAGGCCTCCAGGTGTGCCCAGGTAACCATCAACACCAACCGCCCTGTCAGATCGCAAGTCTTGGGGAGAAAAATTCTCATTATCAAATCTCGGGTCTGGGCCTCCGTGTGTATGGTAAGAAGCTGCTCGACGGGTTCCATTAGGAATCGGTACGTCTCCGATGTTAATGCTGGCCACACTTCCAAGTTTAGGTTCTGTAGCGCCATAAGTTCCATTAGGATTGCGATAAACCCAGCCTCCATGTTCACGATTTAACCTGACTGATTCCGGATTAATTCGATTCAATGCTTGAAATGCTGCATTATCCTGACCTTGAATGTTTTCAGTTTCGTCTTTACTGCCACTGCCTGAACTGGCAATCACCGCACCAGCTACTACTGCAGCACCGATTACAGCCATTTTGTTGATACCTGGTGATTGTGCCTCAGCCTCTTGTTCAGTTTCATCCAGATTGAAGATCGATTTTGGTTTGCCCCATTCTCCTGAGAAAGTAAACATAAAAGCCAGGTCATCTTCATCACGATTTAGAGGGTTATTAGTTGATTCAACCGCCAAACCGAATTTCCCAGCTTTTACAAAAGATATTGGGGTGCTGACAGAAAATGTCTTTGAATGGGCACTATTACTTCGGCTCAATTGCCGATAGCCAAAATCAAAATTTCGAATACTAGTAGCAAATTCAATGCCCTTGCCAATAGATTCTCCACCACGTTGGAAGTTCATTATTGCGGCGGATAAGTTTTTCCCGACATAGCCAAGGTAATTCGCCTGCCTGTCTTCCAGGCGTTCAGCTTGTACTGACGATGAGCCAAAATAAAAAGTTGATCCGCTATCAAGCTGATATCCTGCATTAGCACCATAATAATCAAATTTGACCGCACTACCGCCGTGTACAAAATAAGGATCAACACCAGTAAATGTGTTATTGGTTTTAACAAAATTTTCCCCTTGACCCACTGTTGCTCCGAAATGCCAGTTGCCTGCCGAAAAGACGGAGCCTAGATGTTGTTCATTTCGTGAAAACTCGGTTGAAAAGTATAATGAGGAAGAGTTTGTTAAATCGCTGCTGTTGGTAAACTTAAGACCTTTATAACTCTGATCGCGATTAAAAACATCAGTGACTTCCCGGTGGTCATTTTGTAAGTAAGACAGTGTCTGATGACTGCCAGATCGATCAATTTTCGAGCTTGAAGCGGTGAATTGTTGGGATAATTGTGAACCTGACAATGCTGTCCTGGTTGATGTTGAACCCCAGTTTTCTGCCTGACTGGTTGAAGTTAATCCAAAAGCAAGGCAAGTGACAATGATTTTTAGTTTTTGCATGTTATGCAGTTCCCTCATCAATAATGAACTATGATGCAGAGTTTACCTCAAAATAATCAATTATTATCTGTAGGTTTTGTAAATTATTGTATCGGTTAATATCCAGGTTATAGATAGCATCAATGTGGTTTATTTCTAACTTATCCAGGTCAAAATATCTATCCACATTAAAAGCTACTGCATTAATAATATTTGTACTATTATCACTAAACCTGAGATTGAAACGCAGGTGGTTACCGTTTGCGCCAATTCGATTGCATTGAATGACCTTGAAATTGTTATCAAATTTGGGTTTTTCGAATCCTACTCCCCAGGGTCCCGAGTTATTAATCAACTCAGCTGCTTCGATGCTAAAGTCATTCTGCTCCAATTGACCATCAGAAAACATGGTCGCAGCATAATTTTTCCCACCGGATTTTTGTTTGATTTTTTCCTCAAAAAGTTGGGTAAATTCCTCAATGCTGTCATGTTTGATTGTCAGTCCGGCAGCCATGGCATGACCACCAAATTTTGCTATTAAACCCGGATTCTCGGAGTCTATTGAGGCTAAAACATCCCGGATATGAACACCGGTTATGGAACGTGCTGAGCCTTTAAGACCGTCGTTATCATTAGCGAAAATGATTGCAGGCAGATTGTAATTATCCTTTAGTCTGGAAGCAATTAATCCAACTATTCCCGGATGCCAATTTTTATTGTGCAAGCAAATACTGAATTTTTCATTTGTCTTGAGAGTATCTATTTGTTGATTGACTATACTTAGAGCTTGTTGATTGCTCGATTCCTGTTCTGTTTTTCTATGTTCATTAATCTGTATGAGTCTTCCTGCAAGTAATTGAGCAGACTGATGATTTTGACTTAGGAGACACTCCACACCTATAGACATATCATCTAAGCGTCCCGCGGCATTTATTTTAGGTGCAACTCTGAATGCTATATCTTCGCTTGTAACGTATTCAAACTCACAGTTTGACTGTTCAAGCAATATTTTTAACCCTGGATTACACTTTCCCTGTTTGATCCGCTGAAGACCATGATGAACCAGTAATCGATTCACATAATCAAAAGGCACTAAATCAGCGATGGTACCCACAGCAACCAGATCCAGATAATCTACCATTGATGGCTCTTGCAGATCATTTTCTTTAAACCAGTTCTGTTGACGCAGGTAAGTTCTTAAACCTAACATCAGGTAAAAAGCGACACCTACACCGGCTAAAGATTTGGCTGGAAACGGATCAGCAACCAGATTCGGATTAACAATGGCATCCGCCTCAGGTAAGTCATCTGCAGGTAGATGATGGTCTGTGATGATGACGCTGATGCCATAATCATGTGCCAACTTAACACCATCGAAACTGCTAATTCCATTGTCTACAGTTATCATCAAATCAGGTTGGTAGGCCTGAATCACTTCCACAACTTCAGGGCTAAGGCCATAGCCGAACGTCATTCTATCTGGAATAAAATAGGCAACGTGATTGAATCCCAGGGCCTCTAGCGCAAGTTTTGTCAATGTCGTGCTGGTAGCACCATCAACATCATAATCACCAACGATTAATACATTGGCATCTGCTAAAGCAGCGTCATATAGAAGTTCGCAGGCTTCGCTCATGCCGAGTAATAAATCCGGTCGCGGAAGATTCTTAAGGCGGTAATCGAGTTCTTTTAGAGACTTAATGCCTCTGTTAGCATAAACCCGGTTGATTAAAGGGTGTAACGAAGGATCAGACAGATTGTTCAGCGGTTGTCGCCGAACAATCTGCTTTTGAGGGATCATTAATTAGAACCCATAGGTTCTAGACATATTAATTAATATTTTACTTACTTCATTTGAGTGCTTTTTTCATTAAAGCCCCAATCTCAGCAGGATTACGGGTTACACGAATACCACATTCTTCCATCACGCTGATTTTTTCCGCAGCAGTACCTTTACCACCGGAAATGATCGCACCGGCGTGGCCCATGCGTTTTCCCGGAGGGGCGGTAATACCGGCAATAAATCCAACTACCGGCTTGGTCATGTTATCTTTTACCCAATAAGCACATTCTTCTTCATCTGTGCCTCCAATTTCCCCACACATCACCACAGCTTCAGTTGTAGGATCTTCATTAAACTTTTTCAGCACATCAACATGTTTGAAACCGTTGACAGGGTCACCGCCGATACCAACGCAAGTTGATTGACCGAGACCGAGTTTTGTAAGTTGATCAACAACTTCATAAGTCAAGGTGCCTGAACGTGAGACCACGCCTATGACGCCTTTTTTGTGAATATAACCGGGCATAATGCCAATTTTGATTTCATCGGGAGTGATAACACCCGGGCAGTTTGGGCCGACTAGCAAAGTTTTCTTGCCTTGCATTTTGTAGCGAGTCATGACCATGTCTTTAACCGGCACGCCTTCGGTGATACAGATCACCAAATCAAGGTCAGCATCAACTGCTTCATCTATTGCTGCGGCGGCAAATGGAGGTGGTACATAAATGACTGAGACATTAGCGCCTGTTTGTTCCTTTGCCTGTGCCACTGTATCATAGACAGGAATGTCTTCATAAACCTGCCCGCCCTTGCCCGGTGTCACACCAGCAACAAAGCAATCTTTACCCATTGCATACTCAACGCAGTTTCTGGTATGGAACATGCCTGTTTTACCTGTCATTCCCTGTGTCATGACACGTGTATTTTTATCAATAAGAATAGCCATTATTCACCTCCTTTTGCGGCGTTGACAACGGCTTCAGCGGCCTCTGCCATGGTGCCTGCTGAAGTGATTTCTAATCCTGATTCAGCCAGAATCTTTTTGCCTTTTTCCACGTTTGTGCCTTCCAGACGTACAATCAATGGCACCGAAAGGTTGATTTGACTAGCTGCGGCAACCAGGCCTTCTGCAATGACATCACAGCGCATAATACCGCCAAAGATGTTCACCAAAATTGCTTTGATGTTGGGATTTTGCAGCATGATTTTAAACGCCGCTGTTACCTGGTCTTCCGTAGCACCTCCACCAACATCCAAGAAGTTGGCCGGTTCACCACCATAAAGCTTGATAATATCCATGGTGGCCATTG
This sequence comes from Arenicellales bacterium, assembly GCA_965204695.1. Taxonomy (GTDB): domain Bacteria; phylum Pseudomonadota; class Gammaproteobacteria; order Arenicellales; family JAHEKD01; genus JAHEKD01. Next base: position 1,472 of record CBDBFF010000005.1, on the reverse strand, counting down.
CCAGTCCAGCGCCGTTAACCAGACAACCAATCGTTCCATCTAGAGAAATGTAGCTAAGACCATATTCTGAAGCTTCAATTTCTGCCGGATCTTCTTCATCCAGATCACGGAATTCCATAATGTCAGGGTGGCGGAATAAAGCATTGCTATCAAAATTGAACTTGGCATCCAGTGCAACCACCCTATCGTCACCGGTAACAATCAGCGGATTAATTTCGGCCAGTGAAGCGTCTTTTTCCCAGAATACATTATATAAGTTAACTAGAAGTTCACCCCCTTGATTAACAGCATTTTCCGGAATGCCTATGTTTGTGGCCAAGGTTTTTGCTTCATCCAAGGAAAGTCCTTGAGTCGGGTCAATGGTGACCTTGTGTATTTTGTCAGGGGTGTTAGCGGCAACCTCTTCAATATCCATGCCACCTTCGGAGCTGGCCATCATCACCACACGCTGTTTGGCACGGTCAATAACTAAGCCAATATATAATTCGTCTTTAATATCAGCGCCCTGTTCAATTAATAAGCGCTTGACTTGTTTTCCATCAGGGCCGGTTTGATGGGTGACTAAATTCATTCCCAGAATTTCATCAGCATGACCGCGCACCTCATCCATGGATTTGGCAACTTTTACACCACCACCTTTGCCACGTCCTCCAGCATGAATTTGAGCTTTAACCACCCAAATATCACCACCTAAATTTTCGGCTGCACCGACAGCCTCATCAACAGAAAAACAGGCGATTCCTTTGGGGGTTGGAACACCATATTCACGCAATAGTTCTTTACCCTGATACTCATGGATATTCATTATGTGTCCTCTTCAATAGTCTTAAATTTGCTCAACTCGTCTCACAAGGGAGGCAATTATAGCGGTTTATACTGATAATTTGCAGATTGTTGAAAACCATAGTGCCTATCTAGAATAATCAGTCACTTAGCTCAGTTTCAATGGGTCTATCCGAATCAGTAATCCACTCACTCCAGGAACCGACATATAATTTGCCCATATCAAGTCCGGCATGTTTTCTGGCTAACATGTTATGACAGGCCGTTACTCCAGAGCCACACATTGAAATAACTTGCTCAGTAGAACTGCTTGTTTGGTGAAGTTTACGCAACTCATCAGATTTCAGAAAATTTCCATTACTATTTAAGTTTTGGTCGAAAGAAAAGTTTATTGCAGTGGGAATATGTCCGGCAATTGGGTCAATGGGCTCTTGCTCACCCCGATAACGCATGTTTGCCCTGGCATCGAATAACTGACTTTCAGGTTGATCGATAACATTTTCAATTTCTGCGGTGCTTACCCATAAATGGTCATTGTAATTAGCCATAAAATTCGTTTTTGCATATTGTGAATTGACCTGGCTAAGTTCAAAACCTGCCTCAGTCCACGCCTGGATGCCACCATTCAACAATGCTACCTTTTCTAAGCCGGCCCATAAACACATCCACCATAATCGCGCAGCAATTGC
>CBDBFF010000004.1:0-35811 GCA_965204695.1 Arenicellales bacterium | reverse complement strand
CGATGAAATGAAACGAAGCAACGAATTAATGCAACAGCATTTAGACAAGTCGGATTAGAAACGTCGACTATCGTATCTTTCTTGCCGATAGTATTCACGCGCTTCGCGTGCTTCTTGCCAGCAGATTTCGCGCCATTCATAGTAAGCATCTTTCGGCATCCAGCCGCGCATTACAAGCCCGTCCATATAGCCGTAAGCAATGCTGAGAGTTTTATAATCTTTGCCGATGCGCGGATCGTTGTCAAGCGCTTGGCGAAACTGGTCGTAAGCGTCAGCAGATTTATAATACTGGCGATACAATCTATCTTTATTGTCGGCAAAAATGGCGTCAGTAATTTGATAGATATAATCTTTTGAAAGTAAGAGTTTCATCGTAATCCCCGTGTTTAAATTACAAGACAATGATAACACAACATACTTGACAAGTCAAGTGTTATAATGAAGAAAATGTCAGTCAGGTCAAAATACGATTACTGGCGCAAGACGAAAGCAACGCCATATTTAATAGACACATACGGCAATTTTTGCGCCAGATGCAAGCAGACAAACTTGCCGTTAGATGTGGATCACATAATACCAAGGTCGCGGTCGCGCAAGTTGAAACAAGATTTAGACAATCTTCAGTTTCTATGTCGAGCCGTGTCATATTTACAAAACGCACAAAGAGCCGACACGCAACTTTAACTTGACATAGTTAAGTATGTTGTGTTATACTGATAATGTAAATTAATAAACACGGAGATATTTACACGATGAAAATCCATATTAATTATTTAGAGACAGCGCTAATCAAATATCAACGATTAGCAGAAGGCAGAAACAACGATGCTTTCAACGCGTCAAAGAAACGCGAAGCAATCAACGCATTGAATAGAATTTTGCTGACTGACGGCTATACATATTTTGGCGACACTGAAGACGGCAAGACGGATTACATTACAGATCCGTGGAGTCCGCGAGTTGTCAAAGTTGCTGAAGACGAAATGGCATTCTTAAATCGCACCAGCGAAACTGACAGCCAAGCGTTTAGAGCAAGAGCAATCTATTTACACGCCACGCTTGACGGCTTGACGCAAGGCGAATTCAGCAAGCCGAAAATTAATTACGCGGCTGGCTATTTTACAAATCCGTTGAAGCGATAAGATGACATTAAGAGACAAGATAATAACCGAGATTTTACCAATGATGGACGCAAGGCAAATTCAAAACGCAATTGGTGTATCAAGCAAGGTGGTGCGTGAAACGCTTCATAAGATTATCAATGACTTCAATAAGATAGATTGCGATTACGATGCCATTATTGCCGACAGCAAGCAATTGACATATTTGATTACTTCAATTGCAGGTCTGGAAGAGTTGCTTGAATATAAGGCGAAGAAGCGATGACGCCACTATATAACACTGAAAACTGGCGCAGGTATTTTGAAGAAGCGCGCATTATCGGTGAGATTTTTCGCCACAAGCGCGTTGATAAGCGGCTAAGTCCATTCAGGCGCAAGCAAGCCGAGCGTGCGTTAGAAGATGAATACGATGCCAGAATGAAAGCGTTGCGAGCGAAGTATGAAATCCCAGAAGAAGAATAAAGACGCTAAGTGGCTTAAGCCGGATTGGCCGATTGTCGTTATGCCAGACGGCACATTTGCATATCCAAAATGGGTGCCGACTGACAAGCAACGAAAGCGCTTAGAAGAGTTTGAAAAAACGAAAGAGCCGACTGGTGATCCAGACGACTATTTGCCAGTTATTGATTTAGTGAAGCAGGCAATTTTATCACGCCAACGATCCATTTGATTACGATAGTTATCAAGCATTCTGGCGCAAGACAAGCAAGACGATGCCACTATACGATATCGGCAAAACGATTAACGAAATCAAGGCAGATTATCAAGCATTCAGGCAAGAAGCCGGCTTAAACTTTACATTGAAAACTTAATTTGCTAATATGATTTGACTATGGCAGATAAGCACAAATCCGACAAAGTTGAAACACCAGATGGCGAACAAGCGCCAGAAGAAACGCAGGCAGTTGAAAATCCAGCAATGACATTGCCGAACGAAGACAATTATATTGACATACAAGATTTCGCTAAGCGATCCGATGACGAAAATTTGCAAACGCGTTGCGCGCAGTGGGAAGAACTTTTGCAGTCAATGCCATCGCACCACGACAAGAAGTTTTACGTAGAGCAATTGAATAACACCATTCAAGGTCAGTTGAAAAACATAACTGACGAACAGGCGATACAGATTGCTAAAACAGCGTTAGATGACGCAGTGGCGACATTGCAAAGTTTGCAACGATAATTTGATGACACAACACAACGCAGAAATAACTGACTATCAACGGACTAAACTTATCAACGCAATCAGCAACGTAATTCCGTTGCTTGGTTGGTTTGACAAGACGGATCTGTCTTTCAAGTTTCAGTATCATAAACGCACGAACACGCGCGTTGAAGCGACAATCAGCATAAAAATTAACGCGTCAAATGTATAAACTTTATCAACTGACATTCACAGACGGCTTCAACTATGTCGGCACAACGAAACGCACGCTGACAAGGCGAATTAATTTTCACAGAAACAATACCAAGCCAGCCAATCGTGGCGTCACGTATCGCATTAAGAACGATATGCTGGTCGGTAAACAAATTCTGGCAACATCTAATTCGCACAAACAAATCTTGCAACTTGAAAGAGAAACGTTATTGAAGTATAGCAAGCAAGGCGTCAAACTTTTGAATTGCTATTTAGAGACAAGCGACAAGACGCGCAGGCGTCTGTCTTCAAAGCCAGTCGGCATCGGCAGAACTTATCATTGCTTCATATGCGATTTATGGTTGCCGAGAGAGGCGTTTTATAAATCTAAAACAAGTTATCGCAAGTCAGGCACAACGAGTTATTGCAAAGAATGCTAATAGCATAACGCGAGCATTGTGCGGCTGTCATTGGTCGGGCAGGCGCGATAAAAACGGACAACGACTTTACGTGCGAAGTATTCCATTTCCAGCCGTGCGCGACATCGTCAAAGATTTAAGTTTGTCAATTAAGCGATGAAGCAGATCCAGATAGTTGATAACACGCAAGACGATTTCACTTTGGAATTAGAAGCCGTTTTTACGGCAATGGCAACACATATCAATGAGTTGCAACGCGCAATGGGTCGTCAAGCATTTAATTTCGCTGACGCCAGCGCTGAAGATATGACGTGGCAAGGTATCAATGACGGCATTCGCGTGGCATACAATCGGGCGTTAGACGATCACCAAGCATTCGTTAGAAAGGCGCTGAAGATGAAACAGAATTCGCACGAATACGCTGGCCCGCTGGACGCCAAACAGCAACAGATTTTAGATTACTATAATCAGTCAAGTCGGCAGAGCAAGAAACTGGCTGACAAGTGGAGTAATTTGCAATACAAGATGGTGAAAGTCAAGGGCTTGCGCGAGACATATCCAGACGAATAGTGCAGTCAGTATTTACTTTTTTAGTATGTTGTGTTAAGATTATCGTATGAATAAACAACGCACCAATACATCAGCCATCTGGGGTTTCTGGTTGGCAATTACTTCATTATTTATTTTCGGCTTCTTGTCAATTCCGGGCTTTATTTGCAGTTGCGTTGGATACAGCAAAGCAATCAAAGAACTGAATGGCGCAGGCAGAGGTATGGCGTTAGCAGGCATAATCATTTCATTGATTGCAGGCGCTTTTTGGTTGTGGATCGTAATGACATTTATGGTTGCAGTTGGTGAGAGTTTGAATGAAATTACCGCGCTGAGTATTTTTTAGTTATGAATTCAAAAGATTTTATTTTCATTGTTTTGATTTCGCTGGCTGGCTTTCTAATATTTTTATTAGGCATTCAAGTCAGTAGTAATACAAAGCAAGCAGTTGAAGAAGCGACAGGCAGTAATAGTCATCTTAATGCCGAGACGGCTATTACAGGCGATCCAGTGCGGTCAAATTCTAACCATAAGCAAGCAGAACAGCGCGAAATAGTCGGTTTGATAGACAACAAGCAGTCGCAACGCGTGCAAGGTCATACGCGTTTTAGCAATCAATTAGCGCAACAGCCAGTCGTTGAGCCGGTTGAAACTGAAGAGCCAGTCGTCATTGAAACGCCAACTGACGACACGCCAGTCGTTGAAGAGCCGAGCATTGAGCCAGAAGAGCCAGCCGTTGATCCACAGCCACCAGTCGTTGTTGAAACGCCAGTTGAAGAGCCAGCCGACTTAGATCCATACATTGAAGAGAGAGAGATTTTAAGTTTCAATGAAAAGAAGAAAGTTAGCGTGCCACATTTAAGTCAAGTTGTCGTTGCCGATTTGACGCCCGAGCAAAAGGCAGTCATTCTTACTGAGCGCAGAAAGCATTTGATTGCAGGCGCAGGTATGAGCGTTGAAGATGTCTATTGGCATTGTCATACATACTTCAACGAACTGAATGACGGCAGTGGTTATATAACAACAAGAACTGGATTTAGATTTGCTTGTCGCAAGTTTGATAAAAGTTTATTTAATGAAGAACAAATCTGGCTTGATACATTTGATCGCAAGGCGTTAGAAGCGCACATATTAAAGAATAAGTGCATAGACAGGTGCGAGTAATGGATCGTCTTAAGTTTTTCGTTGAAGATGTCAAGGACAAACAATTGACGAAACTTGCCGAAGATTACTGGCAAGGTATGCGCTTATCCAGCAAGGAAAAGCAAGCGTTTTACAAGGAAGATATGAATGAATTTATCAACAAGCATCTGTATCCGTTTTCAACTAAAACGAATATTGATATGCTTAAGAATTACTTAAGAAAAGAAATTATTAAAATGGGGTAGTTATGGATCGAGACGACACTAAACTTATAGCATTAACATTGACGATTATTGGAGGCGTGCTTATCATACTTGCCACGCTGATTATTTTGATTAATTGGCGCGTCTATTGGTGGAATTACAACAGGTGCATAGACGCAGGTCATACACCAGAAGTATGCTATCAGTTGCAGAAAGCGCCACACATTTTTGACGAACGCGAGGTAAGCAATGAGTGAAGGTAAAAAAGAATTTCTAATCGTTATCGGTCTGGCAATGGCAATTTTGGTATATTGCGTTTTGTTTGTTTTCTTTGTCCGCGTGGCATTAACGGCAAGCGATCGACTTGATTGCAACTTTAGAAGTGCAGAGTGGATCGATGGTAAATGCGATATTGAAGATGATTAAATTATGACATTACGATGTAATAATTTGCCGTGTTTTATGACATTACAATGATTAAATATGATTGAGTTAAGCAAGCAAGATAAAGCCGCCATTGAAAAATGCTTAGACGCATTAAGTCAAGCCAATGAGCGCGATCCAGCCGTGCAGGCGTTAGCCGATTTACGGGCAGTCGTAAAGAACAAAGCAGTCAAGCGCAAGGCGCATAAGTTGTGCCGAATGAATTTGAATAAGCCGGACAGGCGTGCAATCGCTTTCAACACAATACGAGATTACACGATTAGCGATGATTAAGCAGTGGATCAATAAGATTATGCCGAAGATATTCTGGACGCTGTTAGGCATCGTCATCTTTGCTATTATGGCATTCAGCGTCTGGTGGGGCTATATTGAGATGAAGGCAACTTGGAATTTAGCGAACAAAGATGTGGTGAAGGTGCAAGATGAGATGTGATTTTTGTCAAATGCTAGATACCAAAACGGCAATCAAAAATAGCGCTTGCTGGTTTGGTTTCATTCTGGCAATTCTTGTTGTCGTTATCGGTATTTGGATATCCGTCTATTTCATCGTTGAGCCGATTGCTTATGAGCGTTGCAAGCAACGACACATAGCAAGCAATAGTGATCCAGCGTTATGTTTGAGAGGCAATGAGCGATGACTAAGAAAAAATCGCCACGGCAAGAAGCAACTGAAATTGGTGAAGCCATTGCTAAAGCATTGCAGCCATTAGTCGAGCAAGGCTATCTTAAGCAAATCATACTTGACAAAACTGAAATTAATAAGTTGCCAGACAAGGTTGATAAGGTATAATGCTGGTATGAGTGTGCTTGATCCAATTGGTGAAGCCATTGAAGAATTTGACGATGAAATGGCGTTGCCATTATTGTTGCCGTAATGCTTGATTTATTAGACACGCGCGAGCGTTTAGCCGATCAAATTACAGCGATTTATGAAGCGTCTATGGCGAATGACGATTTCAAATTAACCAGCGAACAACAACATAAATGCCGATTATTGCAGAAGCGCATTTTTGAAATTGACAGCCAGACGGGCAGACAGAACGGATTAGAGTAATGAAAGAAGCGCTGATAATGGCGAGCATCGTTAGCGTCTGTTGTGGCATCGGTGCAGTATTGAATTTGATAATTGATTTTTGCATTGATAAATATAGACATCGTTAAGACGATGTTTTCTTATTGCAGTATGTTGTGTTAAGATTTGTTAAACATTTAGACAGATTTTAACGCGCTATTTGATATGAGTAAATTATTAGACAACAAGGGGGTGCGCGATCGCTTCATTGCGGCCCGTGGCAATGGTGGCGACATTACAAACGCTTGCAACTATGCAGGCATTAGTCGCCAAACTTTCTATCTTTATGTTGCCGCCAATCCAGATTTCTTAGCCGAGTGCGATGCCAAGTTAGAAGAGACGACAAACAAGGTGCGCGACTGGCTTGTTGAAATTGCCGAGATGAGACGCGAACGCCCGACAGCCGCGTTAGAAGCGATCAAATTCTATTTGAAAAATCTTAACAAGAATGTCTTTACTGAAGAAGTCAATACCAATCTTGCCGTGCGTTTAAATCACGCTGACATTGACAAGATGAAAGAAACTGAATTGCTGAAGGTTTTACAGAATGCAATTAGCGAGCAAGATAACGACAGCACCGATTAGCGCAGGCGTTGCCGTATATCGCAGGCGTGGCTTCAAGTCGTTTGTTAATGAGATATTCAGTTTGTCGTTTAAAGACGAACGTGGCTTCGTTGGTGGCAAGTATATTGACGATTGCTGTGATCGTCTAACTGACAATCAACACACCATTGAAATTACCGCACGCGATCACTTCAAATCAACGCGCATTTATGCATATTTAATGTATAGAATTATGACAAGCGAGCGCGACATTGAAGTGCAATACTTCAGTTATAACAATCAAATGTCGCAGTATCATTTAGTGAAACTGAAGACATTGCTGTATTCAAATAGCATCTTTCAACGAATGATACGCGAAGGCAGTTTAATTGATTTAGTGCCGAGCGCGAAAGTTTTAGTTGAATATCGTAATGTGTTTGGCGCGAAAATTACCATTCATCCACGCGGTATGCAGTCGTTTGCGCGTGGCATTCACGCAGATATCATAATCATTGACGATCCGTTTCCAGACGTACAAGAACACAGCAAAGCCAGCCCGACTGAAGTTAAAAATGTTAATCATATCGTGCGTGCGAGCATATTCAGTATGGTGAAAAAGAGTGGCAGCATTCACATTGTCGGCACGCCACAAACTAATCACGACTTCTTTTTTGACGAAGCGCTGACACGGCAATTCAAAGTTAGTATCAAGCCGGCTGTCATTAACGACAAGACGCAGAGAGTGTTGTGGCCGCAGTGGATGAGTTATGACGATTTAATGAAGAAGCGCAACGATATTGGCGCTAATCTTTTCGCGCAAGAATATCTTGCCAGTCCGGCTTATGTTGAAAATTCGTTTCTGGATCCAGAACTATTGCGAGCCGCCATTGACGCTGATTTGAAGCAGGCATTCAATTATAATGGTGAAGAAAATGTCGTGGCAGGTTTTGACATCGGCAAGAAGGCGCACCCGAGCCATATCGCCATCTTTGAAGAAAAGAACGGCAACTTCAAGCAACTATATTCTGGCTGGTTAGACAAGTGGAATTACATCGATCAAGTCAATCTAATTGAAGAGTTGATTGACAGGTATAAAATTGACACGATATATTACGATGCCACGCGTGGCGAGTTAGAAACTTTAGCAGAGCAAGGCAAACTTCCGCCACAAATGGAGCCAGTGCATTTCACAACGAAAAGAAGGCAAGCAATGGCGACAGCGTTAGACGCGGCTTTGACGACTGGATCAATTAGATTATTGAATGACGAACGGCAACGCACGCAACTATTGGCAGTCAATAACGACTTGCAAGCAATTGAAAGTCCGGAAGGACACGCTGATAGTTTCTGGTCGGTGGCGTTAGGTGTCGGCAATCCGGCTAAAGTTATTCAGGCGTTTGTTTTGAAATAGTCATAATCATAAGCAATAAAGTATAATGACTTTATGAATTTTTTTAAACGCATTGCTGGCGTCTTCAAGCGCAAAGTAATGGGCGCTGATTTAGTGCAACGAATTACAACGCGTTTGTTGGCAGATCCAAATTCAGTGCAGGATCAAATTGGTGCAAGTTATGCCAACATCGTTTATCGGTGCGTCAATGCCATCGTTGAAAAGGTGGCAACGATTGAAATCAATGTCTTAACGAAAAGCGTTGGCGATGAAGAAGGTTATCAAATTGACGAAGAGCATCCACTTATTCAGTTGTTGCAACGGCCGAACGCGTTGCAGAGCAAGTATGAATTGTTTTACTGGACGGCATTGCAACTGAACTTAACAGGCAACGCTTACTGGTGGCTTCCGGGCGATGTCATTGCCGAGCCGACAGAAATCATTCCGCTGAACGCCAGCCGAATGCAAGTTGATACCAACAAAGAAATGCCAGAATACATTTACACAGCGCAAAACGCAGGTCAAAGGCGCTTTAGTTATTTTGAAATCATTCACTTCAAAAAACTGGATCCAGCCAATCAGCATATGGGTAAGTCGCCAGTGGCCGCAATCAGTCGTCTGTTAGAAAGCGAGCAACGCGCATTGGATCACACATTGAGCGTGTTTGACAACAGGGCCGCGTTGTCAGGCATCGTTAGCATTTCAGGCAATATGAAGCCACAAACACGCCAGTCGCTTGAAGAGCAGTGGGAAAAACATAAAGGCACAGGCAACGCAGGTGGCACACTTTTTATCGATCAAGACGCCAACTTCACACCGACAAGCGCCACCAATTCACAACTTGAATTACTGAACTTGCGAACATTTGATGTCAAAGAAATAATGGCGCATTTTAGAGTTAGTCCAGCAATCGTTGGCGTGCAAGAAAGCAGTAATCGCGCGACAGCCGAAGCGAACTTATTTACGTTTCAAACGCAAGTCATTAAGCCGCAAATGCAATTGATTACTGACACCATCGCGCACAAGATTTTAGATAGATACAACGGCCCGCAAAGCGTCAAATTAGATTTCGTTGATCCAGTCATACCAGACAAAGAATACAAGTTGCGCGAACTGACAGCCGGCATTGACAAATGGATTACACCAAACGAAGCGCGCGAAATTAGCGGACTGAAGCCGTTTGAGCGTGGTGGCGATGAACTATTGCGCCCGATAAATCTAATACCAGTTGAAGATGTCGCAACTTTACCGCCATCGTTTGAAGCAGAGACGAGCCAAGAATAGAGACGCGCTGGGCGAGCGAGTAATTATAATCGCCAGACGGCTTGAAAGCATCTTCGCCATTAGAATGGCGCGCATCTTAATTGACGTATTTAGAAACGAACAAGAGCGCATACTTGAGAGATTAAATCAGCGCAGTTTGACTTTGAAAATTAACACGCGTGAAATCTTCAACGAACGCGAATTCAAAGAAGCGTTGCGCGTGGCGTGGGTCGGCATTGAAGAGTTAGCCATTCAAGGTTTTGATTTAGGCGTTGAAAGTATTAATCTGTTTGGCGATGACGCCAACATTCTGGCAATTCAGCGGCCGGATTTACAATCGTTTCAAGGTTTGGCAAGAGCCAGAACGGCATTTACGATTGACGGCATTGCCAGTCAAACACGGCAACGCTTGCAAGCAGAAGTGTTAGGCGTTTCAAGTCCGCAAGAAGTCAGTCGGATCATTCAGCAGTCGTCTAATTTTAGCGCGGCTAGAGCGAACGTAATTGCGCGAACTGAAGCATCGTATATGTTAAATCGCGGACAAGTCGTGGCGTGGGAAGCGAGTGGCGTTGTTGAAAAGAAAGAATGGTTTACGGCACAAGATGAAAGAGTGTGTCCGTGGTGTATGCAGATGAATGAAGAAGTCGTTGAATTGAATGCGAACTTTCGGCAAGAAGGCGATCAACTGACGGCAACTAATGCCAATGGCACGGAAATCGTGTTAGACATTTATGAAGATGTGCAGGGTCCGCCAATTCATCCAAATTGTCGTTGCGCGCTGTTGCCAGTCAATTTTGCATAGTATGCTATTATGACAATATGAAGCATAAGATTTTTACGCTGAAGACAAAGGCGTCATCTATCAATGACGATGACAGAACTTTGACAGCCGTCATTTCAACTGACGACTTAGATCACCACAACGAAATCACGGTCCAAGACGGCATTGATATTGACGAATTTATGACAAATCCGATTGTGTTAGATAACCACAATCAAGGCGCATTTGGCGAGCCGACAAACGAAGATCCAATCGGCAAGGTTTTAGAAATTCATAAATCTAAAAATCAAACTGAAGCGAAAATTCAATTCACATCGCAAGACGAAAATCCAGTCGGCTATCAAAAATTCTTACTATATAAAGGCGGCTATTTGAATGCGTTTAGCATCGGTATGCAAGTTTTAGAAGAAGAGCAGAAAGATTTGAATGGCGCAATCGTTAATTATCTAAATAAAACGCGTCTTTATGAAGTCAGTGCGGCTTTGTTGCCAGCCAATAAAGAAGCGCGCGTCAAAACTTTTAACACTGACGACAATAAAAAAGTATTTGACAAAACGAAAAATAATACTAACATTAGCAGTATGGACGAGAAAACGCTGTTAGAGCAATTCAAATCTTTGAATGATAAGTTAGATACTAATCATAAGTTTCTTACCGAGTTTGCTGAAAAAGTTGATAGTAAAATTGACGCTTTGAAAACTGAAGAGCCAGCCGAAGAGCCGGCTGACGATGACGAAACTAAAGCCGAAGAAGATGAAGTTTATGCTGAAGCATACGCTGAAGAGGCCGACAAAGAAGAGTCCAATGACGATGGTGAAGATAGTAAAGAGGGATCCGACAATGAGTAATCTAACCGAACAAGCAAAGCAAAAAATTGTTAATAAGGCAAAGCGCGATGCGCGTTTGCATAAGTCGCAGGCAAAGTTGCAATCAAAAGCAAAGATGAGTGCGCCAGTCGTGTCATACACTGACGAACAAATACAGCGCGACAAGATTAGAAAACTGGATCAATATTTTGGCAAGATTTTTGACGAAGTTAGAAAGAATAACAAGCGTCCGCTATCGTTTTCAACGAAAGTAATGGGATCAACAACTGATACCGCTGGTGGCTTTGGTGTGCCAGATGAGTTTCACCAGTTGCTAATTCAAAAGGCGCGCACGGCAGGCACGGTCGCAGGTGTCGTCCAGCGACGTCCGACAACGCGCGATACCGTGAACGTAACCATTGGCGATGCTAAGCCGCGTGTCAGCAAGCAGGCAAGTCAAGGTGCGGCTATCACCAAAACAGACGCCAGTTATCGCCAAGAGATTTTGAAGGTCTTTGACAACTTCATAGCAACTGACGTTAATAATCAACTTATGGAAGATTGGGCGCTTCAGCCCGGCTTCAGCGAGCAGTTGGTGCAAGATTTTGCAGACGGCTTGGCGGATCAAGAAGAGATGGAAGTCGTCATCGGCACGGGCGATGCTAACCAGCAAGCGCTTGGCATTAGTGATCTATTGAAGAAAACGGGCGGCTTGACGCAGTTTGTGTCCGACACAGGCACGACAGCAGGCGAGTTTGACGAAAGCAATATGTTGAAACTATTTCACAAATTGCCAGCGGCTTACCGATCGCGTGGTGTCTTCTTAATCAATGACGAACATATGCCGAACATTTACGATGCTGGTAATCAAAACACCAATCGCTATTTCGTGCCAGTTAGCGTTGGCGGTCCAAGCGTGCCCGGATCAGTCGGCACATTTATGGGTCGTCCAGTTTTGACGACAACGCACATTAGTAAAATCTTAGATGTAGATGGTGTGGCGGCTAACAAGGCGAGCGCAGTCATCTTCTTTGATCCACGCTATTATATGTTGTTAGATAGAATGGGCGCTTCAATTGAAACGAGCCCGCACGAAAAGTTTAGCAACTATCAAACGGTCTTCCGTGGCGTTAAGCGATTTGGCGGTCGCTGGTTATTGAAAGACGCATTCGCGGCTTTATACTTTAGAGGCACGACTTAGTCGTATCTTTAAATAACTTTTCATCTTAAAAGGCGTCAGCAATGGCGTCTTTTTTGTTATCATAAATAGATGAAATCGTATTACGAACGCAACAAAAAGCGCATTCTGGCGTATCAAAAAGAGTATCGCGAGTGCAATAAACAGCAGATTGCCGAGCAAAGACGCAACAAAAGACGCATAAAACGCAGTAAATCGTTAGCAAAAATGCTATCCGCCAACAGAAAATGTGTATAAAAGTGTGAAAAAGTGTATAACTTTTACAGAGGTGGCGTAAAGAAAATCGCTATTTTCTTGCATTTTTACTTGACTTTATGAAGTATGTTGTGTTATACTATAAGTATGCTTGAAATTGAAATCAAATTCAATGACAACGCAGAACTTTAAAAGACAATCAGATCGATGAAAAGCACGATCTCAGTAAGCCCGAACGAAATACTGGATAGCGCAAGCGAGGCCAGCGAGTAAGTGATACGGCAGAACAGCACGACTAATTAGACGATTTGAATAAATTGAATTTGAAACACGGACACGGATCCCGCGAATTCAATTTCTTTTAAAGATTAACAATTTATAAAAGATAAACTGAACGGAAGCATATCAATATATCTAACACACTTATTGATTTAGTTGCAGGTCCGTTAGTTTTGAAATGGCAATCAACACCAGCGGTTTTAAATCTATAAACGAGTTTTGCGGCTGAGGATCGGAAGTTAGCGATGCTTACTGAAGACACTAAACTTGCAAATAGTTGATTGTCGCTTCAAGCATTCAATGCTTAACCACTTTGATTGTAATTTGCATACATTCAAACGTATTGAATGCTGAACTGAAGAGCCAACAGGTGTTTATCGTTATCACCGAAACTGGATATCCGCGGAAACAATTCAGCAGAAAAAAACTGAACTGAGTTGGCTTTTCAATTTTGGATTTTGATAATTCCAATCAATTGCTAAGTCGTAAAAGAGTGGTTTTAAACTGACTTAGCGTGGCAATAATAGTGCTGAATACTATGGTTGGCGCACGACATTCAGTGGCAATTGATTGAAGTTATTGAATAAAAATGATATAGTTATTGCAGTGATCGTTGCGAGTGGCAGTAAGTCGCGCATCTTCCGCTGGCAGGCGGGTCTATTAAAGATGCCAGTTTATTAACCACCGCAAGAATGGCGTCTGTTATGCCATCTTGCAACGGGCTGAGGCCGAAATAACAGCATTCAAAACGATCACTTTTGTATAATGAATTGTTGCATCTTATGTCGGCTTGCCGACAAACAATTTTTTCTTTCGTGTGGATTTATTATTTTTTAAGATGCAACACTTGATTATATGAGCCGTCTTGTTATGTTAAACTTGAAGTATGGCGTATATAGAGCGAGATTTATTAAAACAACATTTGAATATTGAAGGCGATGATAAAAACGATATCATCGATCAATACTTGAAAGCCGCCATAAACTATGTTGAAAATTACACTGGTCGCAGTTTTACGGGCGCGCTGATTGACGCCACGCACACCAGCAAAATCAGTGCAGACACCATTCGTTTTTTCAAAGGCGCAGGCGTGCGCGTCTATTTGAATTACGACATTAGCAAGATTACTGAAGTGAAGATAGCAGACGAAGCCGAATTAGACACGGCAACGCCAATTGACTTAAGCAAGGTGGAAGTCGTCAGTTATTATTTCGGCATCGTTGAAATCAACACGCCAGTTGAAGCAGGTCAGTCAGTGCAAATCAAATACACTTACGGCAACACCACCACGCCAGATTTAATCAATCAAGCCATACTGGCGCGCGCAATGATTAATGCCGATCAAAGCAACGACATTGACTTTAGACGGCCGTCAAATATCAATCTTGGCGATTTGCAAGTGTCATTCAATGTCAATGAACTGACGATGGCAACGGACAAGATACTGAAAGATTTCAAATATATTTCTGTTTAAAATGCTGAAGAATTCATTGCTAAAACATCGCATTACATTTTCAGGTTGGCAAACAGACGCCAATCAAATCAGCAGTTTCGTTGCTAAAACACCAGTTGATAGGCGCTGTCTAATTCAACAAGAAACGGATCAAAAAAGCGCGTATGACGGCAATGTCAATCTTTACACATTTGCGTGCTATATCAATCAATATGCCGACATTGCTGAAGACGACAAGGCGGTGGATCAAGACGGCAAAGAGTATCAAGTTGTCGGCATTCAGCCGAAAAATTACAAGCGTCAGCCGAATTATGCTAAAGTCATCTTAAGCGGTTAGCGTTATGGATTTTGAAATTAAGATGCCACAATTAGCCAAGCAGAAAGAGTTGCTTGGGCGCTTTGAAAAGACGCACAGAAAAAATCTAAACGATGCAGGCAATGAGAGTATCAGCATCTTGCAAAGGCGCGCCAGACAAGTCGTGCCAGTTGATACTGGCTGGCTTAAAAATCACATTCTTGCCGACAATCCAGAGCCGTTAGTGTGGCGCTTAGAAGCGCGAACTGACTATGCACGCGTTGTTGAATACGGCTTTAAAGGCAGGCGTCCAAAGCCATATCTGGGTCGGGCGGTGCGCGAAAAACGCAACGACATAAACAGAGTTTTCAAAAAAGCGATTGAAAAAACATTAGAGCAGACAGCGATATGAACGCCAGCGAAATTAAAGCCGCCATTGTATCAACGCTTCAAGCGGTTAGAGATAACGGCAATGTCGTTTTTAAAGATGTCTTGGCATATGCCACTAACGAATTTACTGGCTATCCGTCATTGACGATCACTTCAAACAGCGCCACTTCGTCATTCGCCACGACAAGTGAAAACATAAGAATGTATAAATTTATGATTAAGATTTATACCAAAGATGACACTGAAACTTCTTGGGCGCAGATTACCAGATTGCAAGACATCGTCAGCAACGCGTTAGATAGAAGCAACGACTTGAATAATGCTGACTTGATACTTGAGCCAGCGCAAGCGGAAGAAATCGTTGCCGAAGTAATTAGCGGTGGCCCGCATATTATTGCAAGCATTAGTGTTATAATTAAAGCAATTAAGGTTGTATAATAGAAACTATGGCGACACAATCACAGCGACTGGTAAGCATCTTCGCAGGCATTGAAAATCCAGCAGGCACGCTTCAAACGACAGCCAGCAAATTATATTTATTGCCACACGATGGAGCAACTTATGGTCGGCAGATTGATAAACAGAAAGATGAAAATGTCATCGGCCAGATGTCAAATTACAACGCGCAATATGTCGTAAGAAACTTTAGCGCAGGCGATATCGGTGGCTTCATTCACGCTGATAGCATTGGAATGTTTATGACTTTAATGTTTGGTGGCGTGCCAGCAACGACAGGCACGACAACGCTAACGCATAACTGGACGAAGAGCGAAACGACAACTGGCAGTGCAATGTCCGTGTATCGTTTCAGTGCTGATAATTATAAAGAGAGCAGTAGGTTGGCAAGATTAAGTCAATTGAAGTTAGATTTTATGGCTGATAGTTATGCAACTTTTACGGCATCGCTAATCGGTCAGCCGCCAGAAACTTCAACAATAACCGCGCCAACGATTAATCAATCAACTTCATCGCGCTTCAAGCCGAACGACATTTCAGTAAAGATAGCGGCCAATCAAGCAGGCATCGCCACAGCAACAGCCGTTGAATGCAAGAGTTGTGAATTTACATACGCGTCTAAGTTATCTGGTTATGCGGCTTTAGGCACGACAGGTTATGCCGAAATCTTAAGCAGTGGATACGATGTAATGATTAACTTGACAACGCTATTCAAAGACGACACAGAGCGCGATTTATGGATCAACGATACTGAACGATACGTGCAGATTGAAGCAACAGGCGCGGCCATCGGGGCGACAACACCGAAACTGACGCTAAATATTCCGCTGTGTAAAATTGAAAGCTGGGAAGACAGCAAAGGTGTTGGCGACTTCACCGAGCAGACATTTACTTTAACAAGTTTGCCGTATTCAAGTGCGACAACATTCAGTGGCGAATTAGTCAATACGACAGCGAACACGGCATATGGCGGTTAGCAATGGCAAGTTTCAAAGCGATCAAAAAGATATCATTAGAAGGCGCTGGCGAAGGTTGGAATAGTCAGTGCTATATATCTTTCTATGCTTACACATTAGATGACTTCAAACGCGTGCGCGCAACATTCAAGTCGGACGATGTAGATGGCGCAATCAAAGAGGCGCAAGAAAAAGATGGCGGCTTTGGCATTGCCGAAGATATGATTAAGTTGCACGAAGAGTTATTCGTTGAAGGTAAAGGTTTTGACGATGATACCAAACAGATTGCCGACATCGCGGTTGAAAATGTCAGGCAGATTATGATGCTTCCGGGCGTTGCTGAAAAAATACAAAGGTCTTTAATTGAAGGCGATCGTTTAAAAGAATAGACGAACTTGAAGATTACATTGCGTCTGGTGGCAAGAAAGACATTGACGATGTCTTATTGCTTGAGTTTGATTTATATAATCATTGCAAAACTTTTCACATTAGTTATAACGAAGCGCGCTTAGAAAATGTTGCCGACATTAGAGCGGCCGCCAAGATTACGATGTTTATGCAGAAGGCGAAAATGACAGCGCAGAAAAAGGCGCAACAAGAGGCGCAATTCAGGGCGCAATCGCAAGGCAGATTTTAAGTTATAATAATAAGCAGTATGAACGCAACAAGCAACTTCGGCATTGAAATTCGCGCCAAAGATAAAACTGGCGAAGGCATTCAAAGCGTTGAAAATAATTTTGATCGCTTAGGCGCCGCGGCTAACGCGGCCGCGGCTGTTATCGGTGGCGTCTTAACGAATAAGATTAAAGATTTAGCGACTGAAATGGTGAATTTGTGGCACGTGCAAGAGCGTGCAGAAGCAACTTTAGCGGCTTCATTTCGCGGGGCGACAAGTCAAATGCTGGCAGATTGGAAGGCGTTTGCGTCCAACATTCAAGCGCATTCAATCTTTGGCGATGAAGATATCATTCAAAAAGCCATCGTGCCACTGACGACAATGTTTGAAAATTGGCCGGTTATGATTGAAAGAATTACACAACTGAGTGCAGATTTTGCCAGCAAACATAACCGCGATATCGGGGCAGTCGCGCAATCATTCGGCCAATACATTTCAATGGGCGGTCGTGGCTTGTCTATGTTAGAGCGCAGAATTGGCAATATTTCACAAGCATTCAAGGATCAAATCAAAGATTTAGAAGAGCAAGGCAAACACCAAGAAGCGCAAGTGTTAATCGTTGGTATGCTTGAAAGCAAATTTAAAGGTGTCGCTAAAGAAATTGCTAATACAGATTTCGGGCGCTGGGAGCAATTCGGCAACGACTTAGGTGATCTCGGTGAAGCATTCGGCAAGATAGTGCGCGAAGGTTTGCGTCCATTTTTAGCCGAACTTCATAAAGCAGTGCTATGGGTTGCCAACTTGTCGGACAACTGGAAGATTGCCATCGTAGCAATCGGTGGTGGAACTTTCGCTTTCGGGTCATTACTGACAACAATCTTTGCCGTTAAAGCGGCCGCGCTTGCTTTAACAGCCGTCTTTGGAGGTATGGCCGCGGCTGTCGCAGTGGCAACAGGCGGCTTAAGTTTAGTATTTGCAGGCATCGTTGCAGGTATGATTGCCATCGCTTTAAAGTGGGATGAAGTGTCAATTCAAATTGAACGCGGCTTGCTATGGATTAGAGAAAAATTTTATCAAATGAGAAATACGATGCATTCACTTTCAGGCGGATTGCTTGGATCAGACGACAAATCGTGGGTCGGCAAATTTGAGCGTGCGCGCGAAATGTTAGATATTCGCCAAGAAGAAATTAACGAAAAGAAGCGTGAAGCCGCGCGTGAAAAGCGTGAAGCCGAAGAGCGTCAAAGACGCATTAACGCGATGACGGATAAAATGCTGGATCAAGGTTTTGACGCAACAACGATAAGTCCAACAGCAACGAAAGCGACAGGTCAAACAATCATTACTAAAGATACGCGGCCCGATATGCCCGGAATGTATATGATAAATAACCAAGTCAATCTGGTAATTGATTTGTTAGAAACAAGCAACGCCACAGGTCAAATGATACTGAAGGCGGTTAGCGCATTGACTGGCAACAAAGGCGAAGCCGCGTTTCAACAAGCAGGGGGCAATGATCCAATAAGATGAATCCGATTGAAATAAGAATTGGCAACAGAAACTTCAACAGCGTTTCAAGCGGTGTCGCCACAGCCGAAATAGATGTTTGGAATACGCCAGTGCGCGATGTGCGCCCGCAAGCATTAGCATTGCAAGACGGATCAATTTCAACATTTTCAAAACTAAATCCAAAAATAATCAACATTCGCGGCTGGATCAATCGCGCCAATAGAGACGAATTTGAAGAATTGTTAGACGACATTAAGCGTGAAACATACGGCAGAGATCAAACAATTGAAGTTAAATTCGCGCCAGAAGATAAGTTTAGAACTTGGACTGGCACGCTGTTAGAAGCGAAATTTGATCGGCTTCATTTGCCAAATCATTGCGACTATATTTTGAAATTCTGGTGCGGTAATCCGTTGGCGACAGGCGATACTGAAGACACGACAGCAGGCACGCATAACGCCAGCAATGGTGGCACGGCCAGTCATCCATTTTACGTAAATAGTAAAGATGGCACAGGCACGGCAAGTTTCTTGCCAGTATTCAATCTAACATTTAACACTTGGACGGTTGATCCAATTCAACACCACTGGTTAGAATTGAGTAATTCAAGCATCGGTCCAGACGAAGCCATTCGTCTAACTTTTTCTTCAACAGACGCTAAATATATTCCGCTAAGAACTGGCGACACTTTTGAAGTTGATTTCTTTAAGCGGACGGTCAAAAAAGGCAATGTTTCACAGCCGGTTAGTGGCACGTGGCCCGAGTGGAGTCCGACAGAAAGCGCAATGTTTATGAACTTGCGCGCCAACACGAACACGACTTGGAATATCAGCATAACTGGTAAGATTACACATAGATACGTATGACATATTTTAGAACGGATCACACGCTTAAATATCGCACGTCTTACCGCATTCATTTGTGGGATCATTTTGAATTTACAACAGCGTCAGACGATGGCACGAATGTCGTAGATGAAGCCATTCAGCGTGGCGCAGATCCAGTGTATTTAGGTCATTTAGACGGCTGGCAAGATTTTTCAATTACGACTGAAATCAATAGTTTGAATAATTCGGCTGAAATTACATTCATACCACAGATTACTGAAAGTCGTCCGCGAACTGAAATTATCTATTTAGTTGATAGCGCTTTAAGATTTTTGACATTGCCAAATGGCGATGCATTGACATTGCGAGAGTCCGTTGTTGAGCCGCTAAGCACACAGCCGTTTCAAAATAGTCCAGTTGATTATGGCGTCTTTGTGTCAATTGAAGAAGAAACAGCAGGCGTATTACCGCACACTTTGTTTCAAGGTATGATCCAAAGTTGGGAGCAAGATTTAGAGACGCAGGTCGTCATCTTGCGCGTTGTCGGCTTGACGAACATTAGCGCGGCCAGTCCAGCCAGTGAAACATTCTTCTATCGTCTAGGTCAGCCAGCAAGCCAATCAATCCCACGTCTAATCGTAGCAAATATCAATGGCACGAATATAGGCGCAAACGCGTTGCCATTTGACAACTTCGTTTTAAACAATATTCCGCCACTAAGAATTATTGAAAGAGTTGTTTATGGGTCGCAATTCATACGCTTAGATCCGTCTTTAACTTACTTTGAAGAAACGGCTGTCGGCACTGAAACATTCTTTCCAGCAAATTTAGATAGTTTGCCAGCAGACATTAGTCCGTTATTAGCAAGTTTTAGAATGGCAGATTTGACGACTGAAGAAGTAATTAAAGAGGCAACTGAATTCTTGCCGAGCGACTGGTATTTTTACATTGATTACAATCAAACGCATTTACAATCAGGCGGCTTTGAGAGCAAGCACAAGCCGACAATGAAGTTTCAAAAAGTTGTTAGAAGTTTTGCCGATAATCATCTATTAGCGACACGCAAAATATTGAGACGCGGTGTTGAAGTCGTCAATCAAAGTTTGAACTTTAGCGGTGAAAACGCATTCAATCGCACCATTATAGCCGCGCGCACCAGAGGCGAACTGACGATTACAAGCGTGCCACGCCCGCAAACAAGAAACAATGTGGTGAGTTGGCCGACAATCACGCAGAACTTAAGCAACGAAGACTATGAAAAAGTAAGAACGTCAGCGCCCGGAGTCAATCCAATTACTGAAGAATGGCGTCTTAAGTCGTCAAGTCGTTATGTAAGAAGAGTAATACTTGATTATCCAACAACGACAACTTTTGCAGGCACGACAACGCCAAACATTCCGACTTTACAGCCGCGCAACGAAGCAACTTACGATAAATTCAACAGAACAAAGGCGGATCAATACGCGTTGCGAACAAACTTTATACATTACGATGCCGACAGCGAATTACACACAGCGCAGATTTCAGCGTTGCAGTCGCGAATGGCTTTAACAAGAAACAGGATTGCCGAGCAAACTTGGCGGCCGCAATACACAGGCACGATCACGGTTGTCAATACAGATGGCAAGACGTTAGGCAGTTATCAAATAGGCGATCAAATCGGCTTTGAAGGTTTCAATTCAATGCTTGATTATGCAGTCGGACAAGTCGTGGCAATTACCAGAACGCCATATGAAGCAAATCTGGCAATGAGTTTCGTGCTTCCAACAACGAACAGACGACTTAAAGCGATTGAAAATGACGATAGAGCAAGGCGCAATTTAGGCATTTCACAAGCGCCAACATTCTAAGAAGTCAGCGTTATTCTTATGTTAAAATGAGAGTATGCCACCAGCAAATCGTCAGCGCATCGATCAACTAACGCAAAGTGCGGCCAGAATAGATGGCGCAAATGACAACTTGATTGTCTTAAAAAATGACAATTCATTAGTGTTGGCGAAGGCAAACTTGTTGCCAACGCAAAGCGCCACCGGTCCAGCAATCACGCACATTACAACGGCATTCAATTCAATTACAGATAAAGTAAATTCGGCATTATATGGTGATACAGACGCGAACAGCAGATTAGCAGTTTTAAAAAGATACGATGCCGACATCGGTTTGTTTCGTCCGGCTAAATTGCACGATGCCGATGCAACAGGCAACACGCTTGGCTTTGACAGCAACACTGGATCCGTCCGTCCAATCAAGCCGACTGGTCTGGTTGCCATTGAAGTTAGTAGCAGTTTAATTACATTATTCGTTGAAACGAGCACGGCAACAGGCAGAATTAATTCAGTGCCAGCGAATTATCGCGTTAGAATTCGCGAGCAAGGCACAACAACGTGGCCGGCTAATCAAACATACAACTTAGCAAAGCAAGCAGTTGAAGGCGCGAATACACCATATCGGTCAGCAGGCACGATTGTGGCATTAGATTTATCTAAAACTTATGAATACCAAATTAGCGCAGACGCAGGTGCAAATTATTTAGATTTGCATACAGCGAGTTATGTCAATCTTCTTATTGATAATGACAACTTTTTGAAATTAGCCGCAGAATTAAATGCCGACATTAGCCGAGAAATCGTGGCAGGCACAGCCAACATTACAGCCGCGCAAGTCATCGGTTTGATAGAACACGCAGTTGGTGCAGACAGATTAGACACGCAATTCTTGCAAGGCAATCCATATGCCGAGCAAGTTTTAACTTTGCCAGACGCGTCTAATCGCAGAATAGGCGAGTTGATTGTTGAAAAGAGTGGCGACAATTATGAAATTAAATATCTTGCACCGAGCACGGCAATCGCCACGCCAGACAGAAACAAGATAACGATAATGACTGGCTTTACGCGCTTCTTTAGATACGATCCGACTTCCACAGATGGCGGTGAAAGCATTAGAAACTATAATCATTTTGTCGGCTGGTATAGACGCAACACGATAGGCGCACAATACTGGATCAGTTTGTATCTTCGGCAAGATATGTTAGCCGGCTTAAACATATCAGCGTCAGCGCGAACAACGCAGTTTCACGCGGCTATTACGACAATCGGTGGCACGAAAACTTACTTGCCGTTTGTGCGAGCCAGAAGCCAGTCCATAATCAACGGACATAACTATTTAGAATATATCAGCCCGCAAGGCACGGCAGTCGGCAGGCCGGCCGGACAGAACACGACTTACGACATCTTCTTTCAAAAGAATGGCGCTGATTTAAACATCTTTCCAGCGACAACGATGGGGCAAGGTTGGGTCAGCACGGATCCAGATCACACCGATATTATCGCCACGATTGAAGCCGCCACGGGCGATGCACGCTTAGATATTCAAGCGCTAAAGAATAGTCCGCTAATACCAGCAGGCGCATCTTTGCCAACAACGACTGGCTTGCGAGCAAATCAGTTATTCATTTTAGAAGCAGGCAACACCAGAACTTTATATTTCTTAACGGATCAAAGCAGAGCGATTGCCAACAGAAATCAAATTGAAGTTGCCACAGGCATTAGAGTTGCCACAGGTTTGGACGATCAAGGCAACACGACTTACGCCATTAAGTATGACGCTGACTTGCCAGACGAAAGTGAAGGCGGTCGCGCAGTTAGAAATTACAATACGTTTGTCGGCTTTTTGCAACGGCAACAAGTTAGCGCCAGCCCGAATAGATATGTAATGCTTATGTATCTTCGGCAAGATATGTTAAGTGGCGCAGGCATACCAACAAGCGTCAGTCAAACAACGGCATTCAAGGCGGCTTTCACAACTTCAACTGAAGCGAAAACTTACTTAACATTCACCAGAACGCCACAAACAGATTATGTGAAAGGACACGAATATCTGGCTTACACATCGGCAATTTCGCCAACAGGCGTGCTAACCGGCTATCCAAATGTTGCTTCAACGACTTACACAATCAGTTTTCAGCAGGCAACGAACACGAACAATTTAGACATTTGGCCGGCCAACGAAAACATACCAGACACGTGGGTAGAAATAAGCGGTGGATCAAGTGGTGGCGGTGGCGGTTTGACGACATCGCAAGTGCAGGCATTGATTGCTAACTGGGCCGAGCAAGGTAATGCCGACTTGATACCGCTGAATAAGTTGCCATCGTTGAATGGCACGATAGACGCCAGAATACAAACGTGGGCTAGATCCGGCAACACTTCAACACTTCCGTTAAACAAACTTCCGTCATTGAATACAACGATAGATGCCAGAGTTAGCGACTGGGCGCGATCCGGCAACGCCACGGCAATACCAGCAAACAAGTTGAGTAATGCGCCATCTGGCGGCTTGACACAAACGCAAGTTGATAACCGCGTTAAAGCAGGCGTGTTTGACTGGGCTGAAACGGCTAACACTTCACCGATACCAGCCAACAAACTGACGAACGCACCATCGGGCGGACTAAATCAAGCGGCTGTAGATGCCAGAGTGCAGGCAGGCGTTGAAGATTGGGCTGAAACAGGCAACAAAGAAATCATTCCAAAAGGCAAGTTGCCGATTGAAAAGCCGATAAACGAAGTGGCGACACTGACGATTACAGCGGCCACGAACGCTGAAGGCAATGTTGATTATGGCGCAGGCAATACAGGCACGGCAACATTCACAATTGAAAACACGACATACACAATCAAACGCTTAGTGCGCGACAATACCGACAACGACTTGTCAATGTTTTTATCGGTCGGCACAGCCGCTTTAACGGCAACGCAAAAAACGAACTTACACTTAGCGCATTTTGAATTGACAGACGGCAGTATGCTGGATTTTGACGATGTCTTCTTTTCAACAGACGCAGGCAACGCCACTGAGTATCAATGGTCTGGCATTGAAGCGGCCGCGTTAGTTGCAGGCAGTAATACGATTAAGATTTATTTAGACATAACTGAAAACAACTATGTGCCGATACCGACAGCCAGTGAAGCAGGCGATGTCTTAACGGCAGGCGCAGACGGATCAACAAGTTGGCAAACATCGCACGGAGCAATTGCGTCTTCAACTTTAGTCAGTGGCGTTGGCGCAGGTTTGAGTTTGACTAATCTTAATTCGTTTAGAAGCAGTGGTCTTCAGTTGTTAAGTCCGACATTTGATATGGACGACAAGACAGGCATCGTTGAATTTGAAGCCAATTTAACAATCAACAATCCATCGCCAAACACATTGCGCTTCGTTAGCAGCAGTGGCGAATTGACGCATACATTGCAGGGCTTTCGCACAATCCAAGATTTGCTGGCAATAGCCGTCTTTCACGCAACGAATGCCAGTGGCGTCAAGTTAGACGAAGTTGATTTGTATTTAGGCAGTATCAACGCTGGATCAGTTGAGTTGTGGTTAGAGCGAAATGCCAATAACGAGTTAGGTTATTCGTTGCAATACACGAACAACAATTCGGCAACTGGATCTTGCGCGATTGGATCAACAATTCGTGGCGTCTTCATACCGACTGACAGCGGCCCAGCGCCAGATATTACACATCCAGCCGTGCGCGAACTGAGTATCGTTAATACGCCATTAGACGCCAACGTCACACGCGCAGGCACGACAGCGAACACGTGGACGACAGCGACAACGCTAATTACCGCGCCAGCCATTACAAGCAATCAAGTTGGCGGTGTTGTTATTTTTGCGCACGTTGAAGCAGTGTCAGCGACAGCCGCAACAGGTGGCGGTGATCGCATCGTGTTAGAAAGCAGTTTAATGCGAACGCGCGGATCAACGACAACTGAACTGGATAGGCGCAACATTTACATTAGAAATATGACGGCAACGTTATTAACGGCAGACACTGGCAATGCCGATTTAGCGTTTGCCGACACAGCCGAATTAGGCGATGTCTATTTCGTGCAAACACGCCAGCGATCGCAAATAGCGAACAGGTCATTGAATTTGTCAGCATCGCAAAACAGATTACAAATAATTGCAGGTCTCAGCAGTGTCGCAGGTCGTCCGCCACAAGTCATTGATATGACTGACACAACGCGGACTGTCAGTGCAGGGGCAGTCGGCACATCAACAACAAGCGACAGAATTAGAGGTAGCAGATATGGATTGCCAGCCATTGCCGATGGCCCGAATGTCAGCATTCATAACAACAACACAGCAGGCAATCCATTCACGCTGAAGGCAGGCGCTTACCGAATAATCACCATTTTCAGTAGCATCTATACTGGTGGCACGAACGATGACAGCAGGCAATCTGGTATCACAATCAACTTAGTAGGCGTTACCAGCACCGCCAGAACATTTATTCCGCTTTTGATTACAGGCACGACAGCCGCTAATGCACCAAAACAAGTTGCCAGCGAACATTATGTATATACGCCAACAGACGAAACAGGCGCTGGCTTTAGATTAGATGCACGAAGATTAGGCACAACTTTGTATGGACTAGCAGGCACGCTTGACAGAATTATCATTCAGCCGCTTGGCAATTCGGCAAGTGCAATTGGATCAACACCAGCGTTTAGAGAGCCGCAAAGAATTATATTTAGCACGAATAATACGATAAGAACAGGCGCAGGCGCAACGCTTGCTTCGCGCACGGTCCAAGTAGGCAATAATCAAACAGGCGCGAACATAACATTTCCAGCAATTTCAGCAGACGCAGATGTCAGTTTAGACAATGCAGGCGTGTCAGGCACAACGGCAAGTTTGAAAAAAGGCGCATATATCATTACGGCATTGCTTGGCAATGTTATATGTGGCGGATCACAAGAAGGCGCAACAGGCATTCAATTTCACGTAAATGGTATCGGCATTACAACGACAAGCGAAAAAGTGGCGTTGCTTCCAAACACGGGCGAGATCGCAACAACAAGCATTCAATTAGGCGGTTATGTTGAAGTTGAAACAATCATTTACACACCGACTGACATTGACGGCAATTTAGTTATGCGCTTCAACGCGGTAAGAATGGCAGGCAGATATTATGGCTTTCAGGCAACTTTGTACGCTATAAAGATTTTTCAAATTCGTTAAGTAATGTTATCATTGTATTGGAGATTAACTTCTTCTTTTTTCTGTATCAATTAAGCCAGTCATTACGACTGGCTTTTTTGTGGCAAAAGAAAAGATCCGCTAACAACGCAGAAAAGCGGATCTTTACACGGAGTTGTATTACGATGAATACGCTTATATTCTATACACGCTAAGCATCTAAATACAATAGCAATTCGTCAATGAAATCTTCAATTAATGGTTGCTTATCTTTAAAACAGCCAGTTTGTAAAAAGCGAAACAGGTCAGTGTGTTTAATTGGCAACTGACGATCCGCCAATTCGGCTTCCAAAGAGCGCAAGAACTTTCTAAAGCGAGCGTTAGAATAGGTGCGCTTTTTTGGTATGATTACGCGCTTCATTGCCGTCTAAATTCTTGTATATCTTCGTCAGTGATATTGTAAATATTCGCCATTACGCGTAAGAATATTTGATTGACGATGCCGACTTTACGATCCACTTCTTCAGTCGCCATACCAGTTTCTTGTAAAGCGAGCCACAATTCGCCATTCAATTTTTCTAATTCATTCTGGTGCTTCCAGCCGAGTTGCCGACTGGCTTCATCGTATTCATCTTTCGGCAGATGGCGATGACGCTTACAGAATTCACGCATATCGTTAGCGTGCGCTTCAGTCAATGCGTGATATCTTTTAGCGAATTGATTAGGCAAGGTCAGCATTACGAGCAACTAAAATTTTATGGACGATGTCATTCAAATCGTATTCAGTGTTTGTCTTCAATTGCCGACACCATAAATGAGTGTCAATTTCGTGCATCGTTAGCGCGTGGTCGTAAGTTGATCCAGTGGCAACAATCGCATTCATAAAGCCGTGCCAGCGCTTCGTGTCAGTGTCGTAAAGCGTGTCAGGCGTCAGGCCGTAAATCGTATTGTCTTTATATATCATTACGGCCGTCTTGTCGTTGTTTGCAAAAATATCTTTCATCGTCTTAACTCCATCGCATTCTAACTGGCTTACCGCGCCATTCTGGATTTTCTAAATAATAGATTTCAACTTCAGCGGCCCGTTGAATTTTGCGCCATTTCGCTTGATAACTTCTATTCATTTTAGCAATGCCAGCAGTATGTTTGCTAACCGCTTCAGTGTAAGCATCGCGGTCTTCAGCGTGCGCGTCAAAGTAATCTTTGATTGCTGTCTTGCTGTCATTGAATTCAGCGAACAATTTATCATCTTCTTCTTTAGTAATGGTGTCAGGCATTTCAATTGCTGGTCGGCCCATTATTTCATAAAGCGTATTCAAAACTTCAAAGCGATTTTTAAAGCCGGCTTCTAAGTTTTTTTGTTCCAACTTTTTACAATCTTTTTCGGCTTGTTGTCTAATTTCAGCGATTTGCTGTTGCGTTGTCATTATAATTTTCTCCGTGTTAATTTAATTGACACTATCATTATAACACAACATACTTGCCGTTGTCAATAGAAAATGCGCTTTTTATGCATTTTTATCGGCAGTTAAGAAGATTTGGCGCACCGGATTAAACATTAAAGTGCAGTTGCCAGTCGGTCCGTTGCGATTTTTATCTAAGCGCAGTTGAACTTCAACAGCTTTATCGTTATGTTTCGCTTGCTTGTCTGTTGAATATAGAAAGATGACAAGGTCGGCATCTTGCTCGATCGCACCGCTGTCGCGCAAATCGGACATAACTGGCGCACGATTTTCACGCGCAGACGCCCGACTTAATTGCGATAAGCAGACAACTGGCGTATCTAATTCACGCGCTAAAAACTTCATTCTTCGCGACACATAAGCGACTTCGTCATTACGCGATCGGTCTTTGACGCGCGGCTCGGAAATTAATTGCAAATAGTCAATGACAATTAAGTCAATCGTATCAACTTTAAAACTTAATCTTCGGGCAGTGCTAATGATTTCAGCAGACGACATCATCGGGTCGTCTTTGATCCATATGTTTAAATCTTTCATCTTGTCGGCAGTCGCTATTAAGGTCTTTTTATTGTCGTCCGACATATCACCAACGCGGATCGTGTGTGCGTTTCTTTCGCCATAACTGGCTAATAGTCGTTTGGTTAATTCGCTGTGCTCCATCTCTAACGAAAAGAACAAAACATTCTTCGCAGCTTTGGCAAAATTCAAAGCCAGATTTAGCGAAAACGATGTCTTGCCGATTGACGGCCGGCCAGCAACAATGACTAAATCGCCATTATGCAAGCCGCCAGTGAAGTTATCTAACTGACTAAATTTTGTTTTCATTCGCTTTTTCGCTTTGTCGTCTTGCGTTTCTTCAACGACTTGCTTCAGCGATTGTTGCAACGAAACGATTTGTGAAGTTTTCTGGCCGCCAATTTCTAACAATTTTTTTTCAATAAAGTCGGCAATATGCGTGCTTTGTTTCGTTTCATCGTAAGCGATTTTTTGAATGTCAGTTGCCATCGCCAGCGCAATTCTTCGTCTGGCTTTTTCAACAACAATTTCGGCATAAGAACGAATGTGCGCGGCTGTCGGCACGGTATTGATTAACTTATCCAAATAGGCGTTGCCACCGATTGCAGAATGTTGTCGCTTGCTTTTGAGTTTTGAAACTAACGTGGCAATGTCAAGGTCGTGGTTATCAACTAATGCAACTTGATAGCAGGCGTCATAAATTTTCTTATTAACCGAACTAAAAAAATGATCCGCTTTAAGCAGATCCACAACTTCAAAAATGGCTGTCGGGCGCAACAGCATCGCACCAAGAACTGACGCTTCAGCAATCAGGTCTTGTGGCATTTCGTGTGGCATAGTCATAACAATTTAACACAATGCTTTTGTTTGTAAAATGAATAAGAAAAAAGCGCCAAACATTGACGCTATTTTCACAAGTTTTACACTTGCTTTTTGACAATTTTTTTCACCGCTTCTTTAGCGGCTTTGTCTTCAACAACGCCATCTGGCGTTAAGCAGACAAAGTGAAAATGCTTGTCAAAGAAATCATTGAAATCATTCATCGTAATCTCCGTGTAGATTTTATTGATTGATAAATTTTTAAATTGCAGTTGAACTTAATCAACTTTATGCATTTAATTATAACACAACATACTTCATTTTGTCAAGTAAAAAGTGCATTTTCTTCACTTTTCATCTGTAAAAGTTTGCTTTTTGTATAAGTTTGATTGAGTTTGATTTTTTTATTAAGATGTTTTTTATTCTTTTTAATAAAGAATATATATAACTATGTTATATATATGATTTATATTTTTCTTGTTTTTTAAAGATTAATTTTTGGTAATAAATTACCAATTATTTTCTTGTTTTTTTGCTTACTTTTTTTATTCTTTTAAACGCGTTTTGCTATTTACAATTGAACTTTGTTGTGTTATCATTAGCGTTATGAATTACAAACACAGCCAGAGCACGATTGAAAAGCAACGCGAAGCGGCTAAACAGCACGTGGCGAAGATGCGCCAGTTGCACGGGGAAGATTACTGGAGCAAGTTATGCAGTAAGGCAGGTAAAGCAAGTCGTGGCAAAACTGGTTTCGGCAACGGCCAGTCAGGTCGTCAGCGCGCCAGTGAAGCAGGCAAGAAAAGCAAGAAGCGAACTTACACATCGCCAGTCAATAAACGAACTTCAATCAGCACGGCAGAATTAGACACGAAATAATTATGAAACGCGATTTTATTGTTGAAGATTACTGGCAGAAATATGCAGGTCAGTCAATTGATTACGATCGCGTGTATGGTGCAGAATGTGTAGATGCGCCACCGAAGCATTTAATTTCGCTGTGCGTTGGATCACACATACCAATTCATACTGGCAACGCTTTTCACATTTTTAGAAACGACACGCTGGGCGCGTGGTGCGACAAAATTGAACATATTGCCGAATTACAGCCAGCCGATTTTGTCGTCTGGGATCGGACGGTTAGCAATCCGACAGGCCACGTGGCAATGGCAACTGGCTTTAGAGATGGTCGCATTGAAGTCATAGAGCAAGATGGATCTAAAAAACACGCAGTGCTAACGAAACGCTTTAGAAATTTGAATAATGTTTTAGGCATCGTGCGCTTGAAAGATGATTTAGTTGATAGTTATTACGAGCGCTATTACAAGGCGTCTAAGATACATCGTAAGCCGAACACGCATATTGCCGACACAATTCAGCGTGGCGCGAAAATAGGCGGTCTTATGGCGGCTTTACACACGCTATTGAATGCTAATGGCGGGTCCATTTTTCACATCTTCAGCGAGATAGAAAGTGAAGCGCAATTCGATCACGCAACAGCATTCGCGTTAGCAATTGTCGGTGTGGCGTTAATCGTCATTTACAAGTTTGCTTTAGTGGCCGTATCAAACGGATCAGGCAACAAATTCTTGCGCTTCTATGTCAAGGCATTCACATCGGCAAAACACGCAGAACAAGAATTAGGCAAGCCGATTGAAGAATTATTTGGAATTGAAAAGAAGGCGTAATGTTGTTTTTTAATCCAGTCAATCATATAACACCGATCGAAAACGATTGGCATTACTTGAAGCGTATTAATAATTTTCATAGCGTAGAATGCGTTGAAGGTCAACATTTACGCCAAGCCAGAAATTGATCCGATTAAAGTTTATGAGTATATGGACGCATTGAAATGAGTAAAGTATTCAACGATTGGAAGTTAAGTCCGCAAATGGAGCAATGGGAAGCAGAGCTAGGTATGAAAGATGCAAAAAAGCGATTTGCTTACAGGCCGCTATTTAGAGAAGAAAAAGTTGTTGAAAATTCTAATGTTTTACATTGGAATAAGATTGTTGATAAGATTTGTTTAAAAAAATTGGCAGGTAAAAATGACAAGAGTAATGAGCGCTGAATTACAGCGAAAATTAGACGAATACAACTATCTGTTATACACGATGTTTCCAACGCGTCCAACGCGTTGCAGAAAGATTAACGAGCAGATTACCAGCGACTTATATACCAGAGAGCATACGATTGACGAAGCGTTAGATAAAGCAATCAAAGAATTAACTGAAATGCTAGACAATTGGCAAGCGAATATAACTAACGACAAACGCTGGTGGCAATTTTGGCGTTAGATGTTAGTTGTGTTATACTGATTTAGCAATGAAACAACGCAAGGCAGTTTTATGCTTCTGGATCGGAGCAATGGTTGGCTTAGTCATAACGGCAGTTATTCTTAAGGCAGGCAATGTTGATACATCGGCAAACTTGCCGACATTCATTTTCGGCTTAGCAGTTGGATCAGTGGCAGGTTTATTTATAGGGAGTGAATTATGATAGAAAGCAAACGACAGACGATTGAATACAACAAGGCGCTGAAAGAACTTGGCTTATCGTATCGGCAAAAATGCGATATTGAATTTAGAAAATTAGCCGGCTTCAAAGATTTAGAAGACAAACTTGCAACTGAATATTTAGAATTACTGGATCGCTTAGACAAGCAGTATCCATACCGCGAGCGCAATATCAAGTTAATTAAATTTGACAATCTATTTTTCTTACTGATAATCGTGGCGTCATTCGGCTTAGCGTTGATTTTAGATCCAAACGCAGTCGGCTGGCAGGCGTTTTGGAATGGCTTCGTTGTCGCATTCATCTTATGTAATTGCTATATGCTAGGCGTCTTGTGGGCGGCCACGTCTTATTATCAAAAGTTATTCAAATGAAACTAACCAGAGCGCAGATTACGTTGCCGTTGATTGAAAAACATCTTCAACATAAAGCGCCAAAGTTAGCCGCGCAAATTAATAAATATTGGGCGCATTACAACAACTTAAACAAGAAAGAGCAGACAGAGAGTTTGCAACGTATTGCTGATTACTTGACGCTTAAAATTCGCTGGCCGTGGATGAACGACAAGAACATTAACAGCATTAGCAGATACTTAGCCAGAGAGATACGCGAATATTATAAATAATTCACAGGTGTGCATAACTATGTGGATATGTATGTTTATTGGTTGTGTTTATTGAAAACGGCTATTGTAAAAATTTTGACAGCCGTTTAGCATAACTTTTTAGAAATCATTCCGTGAGCGCAGGACGCTGAAAAATAAAACAATCAATCGCTTATGCTTGTGTATGTTGTGTTATTTTGTTAAAATCAGCGTGTTATAAAAATTTTTTAATTATGAATTTAGACAGAACAAATTGCTTATTATTATTATCAGGCGTGCTGATTATGCTTGTCAGTGTCATTATAGTCATTATCAACGACAAACAGCCAGAGCAAGCGCAGATAGCCAATGACGCACCAATTGGCGAAGTGCGAGTAGATGGCACGGGCGGGCTATTGAAAGTTGAATACGTTGAGTATGACAACTTGTAATTCTGTAATTACTTATAAAATCTATGAATACACTTTTGTATGCGTTTGCAAGTATGTAGGTTGCACGATACGTGCAACGCGCAGAGAGTGGCAACACCGACATTCTAAACACGGCAACAAACTTACTTATCATTTCAATAATAATATTGCTTACACAAAAACTATACTTCACACAACAACTGACAGCATTGAAGCGTTTGAAGCAGAACGGCAATTCATATTAAAAAATTACGATGAGTTGAAAGACAAATGTCTTAATCAGCGCGTGCCACTTAACGATGGATCGCAGGTTAATTTTTGGCAATGGTTTAAAGGCGAAGTCGGCTTAGACAAGCGCAATCAATATCATAGTTATCACATACATAATAAAGAAGCGCGTAATGCTTATAGTCGGCAATACAATATTGATAATGCCGAACGCGTCAATTCATACAAGCGTCAATGGCGAGCCAACAATGCCGAGCATATTAGACAATATAATCGTCAATATCGTCAGCGCAAGAAAGTATTGTCGCAAATGAAATTAGTTGAATAGTTATAATTATCTAAATTTATACAGCGCTAATGTATATAGATCCACATTACCCGCGATGCCCGCGATGTAAAGAACATCGTCCAGTTTATGATTTTTTTGAAAGAAGAGAGTATCGCGTGAATTGCAAGCCGTGCCGAACACGGCAGGTCGGCAGGCGAATGCGGACGCAACGAAGTGATAACGATTTTGAGACGCGAGCATTAAAAGAAAGATTGAACGCGAAGATAAGATATTACGACAACATAAATAATCGCTATTTTAAAAATCCAAATCCAACGCAATCAGACGTCTGGGCGCGCCCGAAAATGAAAAAGAAGATGCAGATATTAGATAATGAGATTAAAGAAATCAAGCGACAATTAGAAACATATGAAGATTGACGCTTATGCTTTTACTAACTTATGTTTCTTGCTATACTTAATTTAAAATTACACGATGTCCGACAACGCAGAGACGCAACAACTAACGCCAGCCCAGTATAACTTTGTTGAAACACAGGCAGGTTTGCAATCTTTAGTGCCGAAAATTACAACTGACGATCGCAGACGCGCGGCTGAAATCGTTGATTGGCATAGAGAGTTATGCCGAGACGAGCCGAAGTTGAGTAATTGCACGATGGGGTCGCAAATCAAAGCAATCTTAATGGCTTTCTATTCAGGCGTCAATCCGTTGAAACAGCCAGCGCAGGCATACATAATTCCATATGGCAACGAAGCGCAGTTTCAAATGAGTTATCAAGGTTTGCTGAAGTTGCTTTACAAGAATAAAGAGATTGTCCGTGTCGTGCCGAAACTTGTTTATCCAGCCGATGAATTCCGTGAAGACATCATTGAAGGCAAGCCGGTCATTACTTTTAGAGACAACACGCCAGACAAAACATTTGAATGGCAAGAAGATGCAGACGGCAATAAATACTTAGATTATCAAGGCGTCATTTTAACGACATATTACAACACCAAATTCGGCAGAACGAC
Source organism: Arenicellales bacterium (assembly GCA_965204695.1). GTDB lineage: Bacteria > Pseudomonadota > Gammaproteobacteria > Arenicellales > JAHEKD01 > JAHEKD01. The sequence continues at coordinate 1,709 of CBDBFF010000004.1, read as the reverse complement.
ACTTTCAACATTCATACCGAAAGAAGATATTGATAAGGTGTATCGGTCGTCAAAGGCGAGACATAAGGGGCCGTGGGTCACGTGGCCGAAAGATATGGTTATCAAAACAGCGCTGAAAAAAGATACCAAGACGCAGAATATTTACGAGGCAGACGAACTTGGCAAAGCCATTCAGTATGATAGTTGGGAAGAAGCAGGCGTGGCGTCTGTCAATATTGATACTGGCGAAATCAACGAAGCGAAAAAGATTACAGCCAAGGTCAGCGAAAAGAAAGCAACGAAAACTAAGCAAGCAGTCAGCGCAGATGTTGAAGAGCAGTATGAAAATAAAGAGCCGGAAGAACAGCCGTTTTAACTATGAGTAGATGGCGCTTACCAGAACTGGTGAAATCTAAATACAACGCAAGGCGCGATGCCGTCATTGCCGACAAGGTCTGGAATGAGTTGCACGAAAATCAGTATGAGATTGCCGACTTGAAACGCAAACTGGCGAAGTGTCAGGCAGACAATCGGCAACTAATTAAACAGATCCACGATGGATACAAGAAGGCGTGCAAATGAAAATCAACATTGATACCGACAAACTAACAATTCTTGCCGAAAAAGGTGGCGATTTCTATATCAAGCCGTCAGGTGAAAAAGCATTGCGCGAGTTGTTTATTGACTTGCCAGCAATGATTGCTGACGCGCAAGAGCAAGTGAAGCAAGCAATGATAAAGCAAATGGGCGATCAAGTTGCCACGCAGTTAGTGTCCGACACAATCAAAGTTAGAATTAGCAGGCGTGTCGGTCAGTTGAAATTTGAAACAAGCCCAGTTGCCGAATTTATGATGGTCGTTGGTATGAAGCGCGTTGATAGCAAGAAGGTTAAGCAGTATGAAAACGAACACAAAAAATTACCAGAAGGCGTCATTCGTGGAGACGAAACTTTTGTATTCAAAGTTGAAGAAGTTAGCGATGAAGAGAGTGAAAGTGCATAATGAAAATACCAGCAGGCGCAACTTTACATATGAGTCCGTCAGTGTATATGGCGTGGAGGCGTGGCGACAGAGACATCGCTTATAAATACGTGCGTGGCATTGAAGGTGATCCGACAGCCGCAATGATCCGTGGCAGGCAGTGGCACGAAAAGTTTGATTTAGAAACGAAGCAGACAGGCAAAACGCCAGCCATTTTCAATTTAGATATTGCCGTTGAAGACACTGAGATTACGCGGATCCACAAGTTTCAAGGTTGGTGGCAACTGAAAGGCGTTGCCGATGCCATTACAACTGACAGCGTGATTGATTACAAGACGACTGAGAGTGATACGATTACCGCTTCAAGTTATCTAAATTCAGGTCAAATTGAAATCTATTGTTTCTTGTTTAAGAAAAAGATTGGCGAAATCATTTGTCTAAATGTGAAAACGAACGCCATTACGCGTGTTAGAAAACACATATCGTTAGAGCGTATGAAGCAAGTGCTTGAAGATGTTGGCGATGTTGCAGGCGAAATTAGAATGGGTCTGGAGCAACAAGGCATTCCGTGGTGGCGTAATGATTGATATAATGCTTTTATGGCAGTTTGTTTTAACTTAGTGTAATGCCGAAAGATATGACGAGCTATGTCTTTAAAGTCAAATGTTGATATACACGCGCGATGACGAAAAATGAATGGCGCGAATACACTTTATTACAAAAGCGAATTCAAAATCGGTTAGATGAAAT
>CBDBFF010000003.1:0-7683 GCA_965204695.1 Arenicellales bacterium | reverse complement strand
GCTACTTCCAGATCAGTTATATCAGGCAATTCACGTGTGCTAGCCGGTACTTCAATTGGTTGAGTAGTAACAACTGAACCCATTAGTTCAGCATCTACTAATGTTTTTGTTGCATCTTTCGCCAGGACTGATTTAACTGCAACTCTATTTGTCGTAACAGTGATCTCATTAGGACCATTCTTTGAAGTTAATACCAAAGTATCAGTATTATTAGCTCTAGTGCCTGCTACTCTAAAGTCACTTGCTTTCTCAACAAAGAATGAACTATTAGCAGCTAATGTTCTAGGAATTGTATTACCTTGATCGCTTCGTTCGCCGATGTTAAATGAAATAGCATTTGCTTTACTTGTTAATTCAAGTCCTGTTTTTTCACCTAAATCGATCAAAGCAGCATTTCTGATTGCATCGGCATTTTGAGATAATTCACCAACTTTATCTGATGCATCTTCCATTATCTCAACAATTTTATCTGCACGTTTAACCCAACGATTAAAATTTGTAGAAATATGAGAATCTGAAGAAAATCTATACGTTCCTTGTTCAAAAACAATAGTGTTTTTTACTAAATCAATTAATTCAGGCATACCTTGATTTTGTTCATAAAAGAAAGCAATTAAAAATCTTAGAGTATTATCATGGTAAGCGACTGCTGGTATTCTAGCAGTCGCCAATGCTCTTGTTTCTATATTAGTAGTATGTTTAAGGGCATTAATAACAGATACATGCATCACGTCATCAAGAAAATAATTCAATTTCTCAAGAACAAAAGTTTTGCAATAATATTCTGCTAATGATTCAACTTCATTTCGGGTTCTTACTCTTGTTCTTTGAAAAGCTTCATAGACTCTACTTGATAAACCATCATCATGAATTATTTTGTGAGGTTCAAAAGGATATTCTAACATTATTAACTCCTTACCCAAGTAATCCAAGTATTAGCTAAGGCGGCACCTGTTAACGTGATTAATGTATCAACGGATCGATTATAACCTGTATTTACTGATGGCGGAGTGTATGTCCATGGATCTGTTGCACCAACAGATCCCCATCGACTAAAACGCCAAGCAGCCCTGTTACCACTATTATTAGTAACTCGATTCCGAAGACCAGGATCTAATCCATGTTCAGCAATACTAAGTAAGGGAATACTTAATTCTCCTGCTAATAAATTGAATTTTTGTTCAGTATTCAAATTAGCATCAATACTAAGAACATTAGCCATCATCTCCAGCCACGCTCTATAACCTTGTTGTCCGAGCAAATACTCCCGATTTGCGGCTGGATTATTAGTACTTGTTCCTAAACCATACAGAAAATTCACTGATTCTATTGCGACATCTGTGTTATCAATATGATTGTTCCGAAGTAATAATTTCAAATGTTGCCTGCGATTTTCAGTGTTTTCTAAGCGGCCATATAATCTTTGTGATGCAGCAGTTATAATCGCCGGTGGATTAGCAGTATTAGCTGATAATGTTGTTCCACCTGGTGCAATATTAAAGATTTGTGTCGGAAATTGCTGAACAGGATTAGTGAACATCGGATCTGGCGCTTTTGTTTTCCCGTCTGTTGATTCACCTTTCATCTGTTGCAATATTTCTTCAAAGTCAAAGTGATCTTTTGTGCTATAATAATAGAGTCCAGCATTAGGAATTGTTTGATTATCTTCTTCATAGTAACAGTTAACACCAATAATCAAACGAGAATCAGTTCCTTCTTTGATACCACGCACATAAACTATAGGATCAGTGACATTAGCACCATCTAATTGTTGACCATTATCTACATCAAGACCTGTAAAATTATAATGAAGATCACGTGCATTTTCTTTCACAGAAACCTTAAAATCTTCATCAATACGAACAATAGTTGTTCTTTTTGTAAGATGTGCTATCGGTCTAATATCTACAAATGTGCTCATTAGTCACCTCCTTAATTAGTTTTGATTCCAATAATTCTTCTAAGACCATTGGATGGCGCTCGCCATCTGAATCTAAATGTAGTTGTGCTTTGTCGAGAAACCATTAACCAATACTGGCCTTGAATCCACAAGATACCTGCTGCACCATTAGATTGAAATAGGTTACTATCTGTCCAACATGGCATTAATGGTTGAGTTGATCCTGCGCCAGCATCAAAAACAAAAAGCAATTGATCGTAATCAGGAAAACGATGCCCTGACATTAAAGTATAATTTGTAGTTTCAGATACAGTTGTCAACCGATCATGAATTGACGCACCAGCAAGCCAGATAATAGTTGTAGTATAAGATGAAGCTTGGCCGCCCGCACCCCCCATAACAGGGGCAGTGCTATCAATTACATCAGCAAATCCGTCATTAAAAACGGCTGCTGTAGTTCCGCCTGTCCTTCTTAATCGCAACTTAAAAGTATCAGGAAGAGGAGCAGGTATTGTTCTTTGAAAAGTAACATAAGTCGGCGGAGCATTAGCACCGCTATAAACTGTATTATTAATTACTTCCGGATCACCATATGTAATAGTATTAAGAGGACTACCTGTTCCAAAATCTGCATGAACTAATTGAAGATCGCCGGCAAATGCTGCTCCTAAAGATTGTAATCTAATTCTGATACGAACCGCAGCAGGAACACCAAGATCTCTTACTTCAGCTGCAATATCAATATCATTAGTAAGGATACTCGGATTAGTAGTGTTAACTGTAAAAGTGCTACTAAATCCACCACCCATTGAATGATCTAATAACTGAGTGGATTGAAAAGGATTATATGCTTCTTGTAATAAATAATCGGCTTTTACAAGTGCTTGTTGAACATTAGCTGGTGTATCAGGAACTCCGCTAATGCCTGTTACTTCACGTAAGCCGCCAATAAAGTTATTTGGATCACTAAAATCATTTGAGACAACTGTTACATCACTAGCTTCAGGTTCATAATCATCGAACTTTTGTGCAACTTCTTGAACTGTATCATCGGTAGTTGCTAGATTACCATCAAATGTTGAAGCATTTAAAGGAAGATTAGAAGCACTAAGATCATCAACTTTTTGCGCAACTCGTTGATTGGTATTATCATCCATGCTCAAAGTTCCATCAAAACTTGAAGCATCAATACCTTGACTAAAGTTCACTCGATAATTAGTGATTAGCAATCTACCATCAGATTGATTGGCATTATTAGTTATACCGACAGTAAAACTATTAGTATTAGTAGGAACAGTTACATCATAAGTTTTTCTTTGAACTCCTCGTCCAGTTGTTTCATTTGATGATTGTATTTCATTTAAAGCATTATTACCTGCATAGGTTTTATGAACAAAATTAAGTTCTGTTATCGCACCACCGCTACCGGCAACTATAACTGCATCATAAGAAATATGTGCAACATAAGTGATTCCTGGCCTATTATTAGCATTTTGCATGTTCCGTGCAAATGTTATTTGATAAGTCGGATCACCATCAGGTCTTACTTCAACTCCATCATCATCTATAGCATTACTACCACCTGGCCAAGGAACATCTTCATAATCTGCCGGTTGAATCGGTAGTTCATCAATCTCACTTATAATTTCTTCAAGATTATTAGAATCACCTGTCAAGTTATTACCAAGATCATCATTGCGAACAATAACTTCATCTGCTTGAACATCTGATCTAATCTGTAACTTTATACCTTCAACGCCTGCCGCTGGCGGACTACCAGTTGTTCCTGTTCTTCTAATTCGTAATTTTCCTGTTACAAAATCTGCTGGCAATACTCCTGAAAGTCTTAATTGACCATCTACATTACCTGAGCCTTCTGTAAGAGTTAATGGATCGCTTTGAATTCCTGTTCCAGCATCTGCAGGAGTAACAACATCAAATATAAATGTTGCAGTTGCGCTAGCAGGCGATACACTAGCTTGCATTCTAATATCAACAGTGGCTTCTATGAACAATTGTTCATTATAAGTTGATCGTAATGTAGTTAAAGAAGTAAGAACTGTAAAGTTTTGAGTAATACCTGCCGGTAAAATATTGCCAGAGATTCGAGCAAAAGATTCTCTTTGAAGAGTAGGAAAATTAATGTTATCCAGAGTATCTAAGGCTCTTTGGACATTAGTATCAGTAGCTGACAAATTATTATTAAAACTGCTAGTTGTCGTTGGAACTTCAGCTGCAGTCTGATCATCAGTTCCTGTACCACCGCCGCCGCCACCTAATGTTGCTGTATTAAGCCAGTCAATTAATTCTTGCAAATTATTAACTGAAGATGGCAAGTTATTAGTTCCATCTTTCGCAGTAAAAGTAATAGAACTAACAGGTGTATCTTTTAATCGGAACTGCGGAGACGCAATAGCATTATTAGTGTTCCTGGGTAATGTTACAATTATCGCCCATTTCGCATTGCTTGAATTGCCTGTCCAACCGCCTCCTGTCGGACTAAATGTATCTGTTTTCCAATTCCAAGAAACAGTTAAAGCACTTGGATCATCTGCTGTATTGTAAACAACTTCTGTTCTTGAATCACCTTCAAAGATAGGACCAGTCCAAGTATAGCTGTAAGATCCAGGCGATCCTGTTCTTTCCTTCAGCCAAATCTTATTAGCATCAGTATTAATGAAGATCCACGGATCAGAAGCATCAGCGGTATCTTGATCAGTAGTTCCATGGCCAATAATTTCGGATTCTTCAGCGCCATTATTTATTTCCTGATAATCGCTAGTTTCGCGAACATAAAACTTTTCAGTAGCTGTATCAAGATAAAACAGTGCCGTTTCATTTGCGAAAACAGGCGCACCTGAACCGCTAGCTAGAACACCGGCAGCTTCAAGTTTCCTATTAAGAACAGTAAGAGCATCATCGCCAGTAGTTTCTGTTCCTGCATATCCACCAATCCGATCAAGAGTTGTTAATGCTTTTCCTCGAAGTGGATTAATTGTATTACGGAAACTTTGTTTTTGAGCAGTTACTTCTAATGTTGGCATCTTATGCTCTCCTTACATTAACACGGATAATTCCAAAAGTCCCAGAATATTGATCATCATTCATATATCTCCTAGGTTGACTTGAATCATCAATTGTCCAATCTTGTGTTCCTAAGAAATATTGACCACCTTGCCTTTGCTGAATACTGACTAATGTTAATCCTGCCGGTAGATCAAAATACCAATCTGGACTTGTTTGTGTTGTAGCTGGTGTTGTAAAGTCAAACATGCCAGTTTCGCCGGTTGCTAATTCAATAGCAGAAGTTGTTTGAGTCGCAGAAATGGTATAACTTGGTCCACCAGTTACTAAGCCATAATTCATTGTATAACTAGTTCTACTAGGCGGCGGAGGAGTAACCATTCCAGCCGGTAACATTAATGAAGATAATTGTGGAACGCCAACATTCTGAATTGTATAAGGCGATGTTTGTGTTAATCTTGTCCACTGCATCACTACTAATTCAGTTTGAGTTGCCGCAGGTGCACTTAATGACCATCCTGTACTAGGCGTATAAGTCGTGCCATCCCAAGTTCCTATCGCAGGCGCAGTTCCAGGCACTGTGGTTGATCGCATAAAGATCGGGATATAATTATAAACTACTGCGGTATATTCAAAGACTGATGTTACTCGTTGCCCATTGACACCTAACTGATAAGCGACAGCAACTCTCCAAACATGATTGCCTGAACCGCTTGGAATATTATCCGGCGCCCAATCTCCGAAATTACCAAATGCTGTTCCGTTATAAGTGATACCAGGTTGAGCGGGAGCAGTGCTAGCAGTCGTTCTTTGATAAAAGAATGTTATACTTTGACCTCCAGCTCCTTGTCTTCCGATGCCATCAGCGCCTCTAACAAAGGCTTGAAATGGTTGACCTAATGCCGTTAATGTAGGTCCAGCCCAATCAACTTCAAAGTTCTGTTGATACAGATTAAGACCACCGCTTGGTTCAATAGGATCAGTCCTCCAAGTATCACCATTATCCGCTGTTAAATCAGTCCAAGTTCCGGAACTATTTATTGCTAATCCGCTAGGCGTTGCAGGTCGAGTTGCTGCTGTTCTCCATAAAGCAACAATAGAATCACCTTTTGCGCCATCACTTCCATCTGCTCCACTTAATCTAACAGGTGAATCATAAGTTATGCCAGAATTCGTTTTAGTGGTTCCAGATAAATGAACCGCCGACATATAAATCGGATTCGTTCCGCCTGGAATACTTTCATGCCAGCCGCTTGGCGGATCATAGTCAGAACCATTCCAGGTTCCGCCGGTTGGAGTTCCAGGTAAACTTGTTGCTCTCTGATAAATAACTGTTACAGAATCACCATCAGTTCCATCAGTTCCATCTGATGGGGTAGTTCCATCAACTCCTCTAAATCTTACTGCGCCAGACCAGGTAGAACCGCCATTTGCAGAAGTTCTAAAATAAACATTAGATGAACTATAAGTAGCACTCCAAGGGCCACCTGTATTATCACTATATTGAAACTGAACTGGATTAGCATTTGTTCCATCAGTGCCGTCTTCGCCTTGCCATCTAATTGGTTCATCATAGGTAATACTATTATTTGATCCATCAATATGCGCAATAGCTGTATAAACCGGATCGGTTCCACTTGGAACACTTGTTGACCAATCAGTTGGCGCCGCAGTAAGTTCACCGTCAGAAGCAGTTCCGCCGGTCGGAGGAATAGTTAGTGCTGTTGATGATCTGCGATAAACAATATCAATTGAAGAACCAGCTGCTCCTGCTGCACCACCGCCTGTTCCAGCTGCATTTGTGTAACGGCGAACAACAAGCCTGCTATCTGCACCTGGATACTTCCATAAGTAGTATTGAAGTCCCAGATTTGTTCCAATTCCTGAAAGAGTTCTAGGATCTCTATAAGATATTGTAAAATATACACGAGCAGAAGCCGGCACTGTTACTATTGGCGTTGTGAAATTTCCAGTAATAACCTGATCAGCTGTTAGAGAATTTGTAAAAGCAGCTTGAACATACTCAGCTATATTAGTATCCTCAGAATTATCTATTTTTAATATAAAAGCTATTTCCGCAGGTCTACTTGCAGTTGTTCTTATCTGGATAGCGGCTTGTAATACAAAAGAATATGCCCCTGCTTCAGCAATAATTATACCATCGCGTTGTCCTGGATCAGATACTGCTAGTCCAGTAACACCGCCAGTAAATCCTTTTATATCTCTAGTACCTGCTGTAAACGGATCAAAATTATTAGATCTTTTTGTTGTTCTTAGTGTTTGCACGCCAAGATCTTGATCCCAAGTTATTTTAGCTTCTGCGATTTGAGTACCAACACCGGGCGCATTTAAACCATCTGTTCCATCTTGACCTTTAAATCTTACAGCATTTGACCAGCTTATTCCACCATTAACTGATGTTCTGAAGTATGCGCTACTATCAGCATAAGTACCCCAACCACCTGTTCCGCTATCACTGTATTGAAACTGAACCGGATCAGCATTTGTTCCGTCTTGCCCGTCATTACCACTTATCCGAACAACAGATCCATAACTGATTCCAGCATTAGTTCTATCAGTTCCTGATAATGTTACAATACACATCCAAACAAGATTACTTCCGCTAGGAATACTTTCATGCCAGCCGGAAGGTGGATCATAGTCAGATCCATTCCAAGTGCCGCCAGTTGGAGTAGCTGGTGCGTTTGATGCTCTTTGATAAATAACATCTATAGAATCGCCTTGAGAACCAGCAGGGC
>CBDBFF010000002.1:0-15400 GCA_965204695.1 Arenicellales bacterium | reverse complement strand
AGGTTACTGCGCCTGTTTGTCCGCCGCCTGATAAACCAGTTCCGGCTGAAACTGCTGTAATGTCTCCAGCAAAGGTGTCCCGTAAAGTGACATCGTTGTTCAGCAGTGCTTGGATTATCGCTTCAATCCGATCTGCATCACTTGTATCACTGTTCACTGGAACGGTTAATGTTAACTCTAAGGCTGCTTGTGTTACGCCTGAAATATCCTTTGGCATGTTATCCTCCTAGCGACTAACGCCCCAAGTAAATGTGCCCCAAACGCCTGTTCCCCAAGTACTATCAGTAAAGAATGCAGCAGGCGCTTCTTCTGATATTGTTCTTGCAGATACATTTGTACTTCTCTGATCAAAGTCATGCTCTAATTCATAGATGCGGCAAGCAGCAGTTATTTCTTTTGTTTCCAAATAGATAACATCGCCAACTGATAAGAATAGAGCAAGATCAGATTCAAAGTTCAATATTTGCTCAAGATTCTTAAAGGTTGCAAGATAATTATCACCTACGCTTTTCGCCCATTCTGCTTGAGTAAAGTGCAAAAGTGTATCAATTGTAAATTCTCTGCGCCCATATTGCTGAATAGAATCTTGATCTTCAACATGATAAGTTGCCTGATCAGCGCCGTAAGATACGAAAATGCTGTTATACAAGTTTGTGTAATCATCGTTAATTGTCATATTACGCAAAGGACTAGTAGGCCCACTTGCAAATATTACATGATGAACATATAGAACAGAATCACTGGCGCTATGCGCTGCCGGTAATGTTCCAGCAATTCCTCTAGCCGTTACTGTGATCGGATTAGTACTGAGACCACCATATTCAATGATTTCAGATCCAATTCGCAAGTAACCGGATAACGGAAATGATCCTGTCCTGTTTATCAGGCTTATTGAAGTATCAGTATTACTGATGGTTGCACTTAAAGTTGCACTTAAGTTTGCTCGAGAAGCCCAGAAGAATTTCTGATGATCAACACCATAGATGGAATTAGTACTTAAGGCAATTTCATTCAGAACATTATAACCGGTTTTCCTATTAGTTTCAATAGTTGGTAAGCGTAATTCTACTTCATTACTTAGGACTACAATTGCATCATTATATGCTTTATTAATTTCAGATCCGCTTTCGGACACTAAATTGTAATCACCGTAAGCTGCAATCAGGTATAACTTATCATCAAGGCTGTGCATAGGTGAGCACATTCCGCCGTGAATTCCGTAATATGGATCACTTGTATCAAGCAGGTTTACTAGTTCTGTTCGCCATGCAAGACCAACTTCCTGAATTTCAGAGCCGCTAATCCGTTGCACTCGACCGATTTGCCCTCTCCATTTCGGATCAGCTGGTTCATAAGTGTAACCGACATGCGATCCTTCAAAGAAGTGCACATTGCCATTATGCTCAACAAACGATCGAGCAGCAGTTTGAACATAGTCATACTCTTTCAGAACGGTTGGTGTTCCGCCATTGTATGGCATACTATAAAGGACTGCACTTGCGTTTGCAGTTTCATCTCTGCGATAAGGCGCCTCTGTTTCTCTCGGTTGCCGTTGAGCTACAAAGTAAACTGTGCTCCTTGTTGTAAAGATTTCAAGAACGCCAGTAAATGCATAACTGTTATCTATCGGATCATTCAGCGTTCCTAACGTTGTTACAGTTCCACCTCTAGTATTTTGGCGAACAATTCGCAATTGGGCTGGATCAGAAGGAGCAACTGTATAACCAGCATATACAAACCGATTATCAGTTGTCGTAGTTAATGCAATACCAGCCGCATTTCCAAAGTTATCTGGATTACCGACACTTATTCTTGATCCTGTTCCGCCGGCTAAAAAAGCTATTGCAACGCCGCAATCAGATCCAGAAGCATATCTGTAATAAAGCTGAGCGCCTAAAAGGATAAAACCGCCTCTTGTATCAGGCAACTTACCATATCGATCTGAATTCGCATTCTCGCGAGGAAATCCGACCGAGTAGAAATGTGCTAAAGTTGGCGGATAATTATTATCTGATCCAACAAAGACACTGAATGAATTGCTTGATCTTGTATAACGCCATATGTTCACTTTAGAAGCTGAACCTGTTTCCGTTTCAGATGCATCATAAGTGGCATTCGGGATTATCCTTAAGTCTTCACGCGCCTCTGTTCCAAGAATGTAAAAATTATCATAATCATTAGATTGAATCTGCCACATTTCCTGATCAGATTCAAATTGATATAGAAGAACCCATTCATCGGTAGCTGGCGTCCATTGCCACAAGTAATCCTGCTCAATAACGTTTGGTGATCCGGCAAGAACATAGAAAACCTTATTTGTCCTATCAAGAATCCAATCCTTAGCATATCGTTGCACATCAGTCGGTTCTTCATTATATCCGACTCGACCAACACTTTCAAAGAAAGGCTCAGTAGCTGATAGTCCTGGAACTTCAACATTAAAGTAAGTGATCCCTTCATTGCGCAATAAGTCAACTAAGTATTGTGAAACTCGCTGATACAAAGGCGCACTTTTCAGGTCAACAACCGGTTCTGTTTCCAATAAGCCGCCTTCTGAATTTACAGTTGTATCAGTTTGTTTAACGTTGCTCGGATTAAGATCGCCGTAAACACGCAAGGCCTGATTACCGACTACAGTCAATGGTAAACCTTCTGAAAAACCAACTAAGGAACCGTCAGAAGATGGCGTTAGACCATCTGGTAACGGATAATTTCCTTCAAATCCTGATTGGCCAGCGCCTAAATGAACATTATATTTTGGAATTCCAAAGTCCATTACTTGCTGTGTTCTTAGATGTCTTGCTGCTTCAACACAGAGCAGTGTAACCGCTTGTTCATTAATGTTTTCATTGATCCCGAGAACAGTTCCAATAAACATGCGCCGCCGAATACCGCTGAATTCACCGATGACTACAATCTCTGCTTCAAATGGATTTATATTGTTGTCCGCATAGAAAGCACCATTTCTTTGATACAAGCGGTTCCGATTATCTATGTCAATTGTCGCTTCAGCAACAGTGAATTGACCAGTATCATAAAGATCCCAACTATGCAGAACATTATTAACAGAAAGAACATCATCAGACAGATCAACGCCATTTATCAGAACAGTCCAAGCAGGAACAGTCTGTTGAAAAGATAGATTCCGCAAGTCGGTTGCTTCATGATTAATCAGTAATGAGAATTCAGCATGTGAAGCATCAACCGGATTTGTTCCAGTTACATTTACTGTTGTTGGAACCTGTTGTTGCACTAAAGGCAACGTTATAATGCCGTTGTTTATTGATAAACCTAATGGATTCGGATAACCTGATCGTAAACTGATTGTTTCTGCATCTGTTACGAACTGATTCAAATCAATTGTTTCACCAGCGTCTCTTGTAAAAGAGGCAGGTAAGTTCCAAGTCGGAGCCTCTCTGCGCAGATTCAAATCAAAGTTTACATATGCTGGATTACCTGATCCAATACCAAGTAAAGATACATTTGTTGTCGTATTTGTGCTCGGTAATCCTGAAGAGGCAACTGTAATAACTCCGTTATTCAAAGATAACCATTCAGGAATGTCAGCGCCGATACCCCAATATATGGAATCAATTGATCCTGCATAAGGTTTTACATCAAAAGTGTCGCCCGCTTCTAAGGTTACAGGTGCGATCGTTGACCATGCTGCATCAACCGGTTGTTCAGCGGTTAATGTTGCTAGCCACGGATAGTTAACATTTTGAATAACTCTGTTTCTATCTACTAGTAAGAAGAAGCGATCATTTGTTTCATCCCAATCAGCGCTTGTAATTCCATATCGTGTTTGTGATCCTGATAGATCACCAAGCAGAATATCCTCTTTAGGTTCACGGACACCATCTAAGGTGTATGCAAATAAAGTGCTTCCACTTTGCACTGAAGCATCAACTAATGAGCGCAGCGATGTGAATCCAAGATACAAGTAATTCTGCGTAGCAACTATACATGAAGGAACTGCATTATAGAATTCAGTGCCTGCCGTCTCTAAGTCAATACTTATAGAACCTCTATTTGTTCCATCAAGCCTGTAAATATTGATTTCATAACGTGGCAAATCATCAGAGCCTGTCGATCCACTGTAAGATAATGCAAATATCTGATCATTACTTACTGCAAGGTCCAATATTGCACCATCATCTCTACTAGAGAATCCTGTCCATCTATCAATATCAATGAACAGATCATTAACTTGTGCATTCGGAACCTTATAGTTTGCTCTTGTAATTCCAATCCGATCAAATTGAAATGCTCCGATAATAAAGTTCCCATTCAGTACTTCAATTGCTCTACCTTGATAAGGTCTGCTTGTTACTAAACCGGTAGTTGTAAAAGTGCTTGTCGTTGTCAGAACACCTGCAAGCGTATAGGTTCTTAACGTTCCAATAGTCACATCTTGTGGACTAATTGTGTATAAATTGCCAGGCGTATAGGTTAGTCCGGTTCCAATAATACTTGTCGATTCAAGAACAGTTGCTGCGGTCGCTCCAGTTCCTAATCCGATACTATGCCGTGTCGCATCGTTGCTCTGATTAACAGCGTTTCTGCGCACAGTAACAACAAGTTGACCGCCTGTTTCCGGCGCTGTAATGAATAACTTATAACGGCGACCACTTCCACTGAATGAACCTTTCGTTCCGGCGCTTATGGAAACATCGTCAGTTGTAAAACCTGTTACATCAGTTGACCAGTCGAACCAGACAAAGAAGCGCTGGCCATTTCTAATTGTCGCAGTTCTATCTTGCCTGATTACTACTGTTGAGCCCGTTATTGCTCTCAGATTATAAGGTGCACTCGTGCTTGTCCTTGCAGCCGAATTTCCTGTAACAATCCGATCAGTGAAAGCATTAGCACTTATCGTTGCAGTAATTGAACCGGACAATGAACCTTGATCAGTATTGTATAAGGTCAACGTTCTTGTGTTACTTCCGCCAGTTCCTGCTGTTAATTCCGCTCGCCAGGTTCCCGAAGAAGCATTAATTGTGAAATCGCTTGCTTCTAAGCCTTGACCGACATTACTGAATGTAACTGGAATAGTAACCGTTCTTGCAGTATTATCAACATTCGGTGATCCAAAAGTGACAGTTGTCGTCTTTGCTCCTAAGGTATAAGATGCAGTTTCACTTGTTCTTGCTGCCGCATTTCCTGTGATTACTCGATCGGTAAAGGCATCTTCAGCAACTGCAACTGTTAATGATCCGGCTAATGCTGCTTGTGTTCCTTCATTCAATGTAAGAATACGTGCATCTGATCCAGCGCCGCTTGTTAGTAAGGCTGTCCAAGTACCATTAGTTGCACTAATTGTAAAATCGCTCGCTTCAAGACCATTCCCAATATTACTGAATGTCATCGGGATTGTGACTTGCCTATTTACATTATCAACTATAGGTGTTCCATAAGTGATTCCGGTATTAGCAGACGGCGCAGCAATTGCTCCAAACTGATAAATATCGGATCGGAATTCACAGAGACTTAAGCTGCCAGCATTACTATTTACTTGGAAGAATGCTGATCCATAGCCGCTCGCCGGAAATGTAGTAGGAACTATCCATTCAGTTGTTGTTGATAACCGTTCAGGTGTCCCAATAGTAACAGTGCCTTCACTTGTCGTTACAGTGAAATCAGTATCTTTATTTGCTGCAGTGAACTGTGTTGTCGGTAATGTCCGATTAAAAACGATATGCCAATGATTAATTCCATTCTGTAATTCAGCAATATCGGTTCCACGTGGCTGCTGCGGAACAACACTCAGGATAACAGTTCTTGTATCAAAAGGAACGCTAGGAGTATTTTGCTCAATCAGCGGACCTCGATCACCTGCCGCATCAAGAACACTGCTTCGATCCAGGATCAATGATAAGGTTGCTGCAGTATTAGTTGGCGGAGTAACCCGAATTCGGTAATTATTATCTTGTGCAGTAACCGCAATGACACTGATTCCTGTTAAATTATTGATAGTCAGATCCGATACAAGTAAGGTGGAAACATCAACTGCTTCATTAAGAACCAAATTATACCGATCAGATGTTTCTTGTCTTGTAATAGTGCCTTGAGCAACAACACCAGAAAACTTAGTCTGATCAATAGTTACATTACTTGGCGTAAGTCTTGTTGGTAGCGTTGCGCCACCTGCCGCTTGTAATCTGATTTGAAACTGTTCAGACATTACAATTAAGGAACCGCCGGATACGCCTGTGATTGTGAAATCGCTTGCCGTTAATCCCGTCACTATTGCAGGACTGAAGTCCGCCATAATATCAAATGTAGTGCCTGTCTGGATTGCAGTTGGAACTGTGAAATCGGCACTTGGGCCAGTTCCTCTCGGCGGAGGCGGAGGCGTTGTCGTATCATATTCAATAGCAGGACTTGTCTGAATCTCAATAGGACCAGTAACATCTGTATCCGATGGACGTGCAACTGCGTTTCTCGCCAGTGTTAATGAAAAGATTCCTTCGCTAGTTGCTGGCAATGTTACAGGAATGCGGAACTTTCTATTTCCTAAGCCGCTTTCCGTTGAAGCAGTGATCGTTCCGAAAGATACTCCGGTTGCACCTGTTCCTTCAATTGTAAAGTCTTCATTACTTGCGCTTGCTCTGTTATCCAGCGTTGTTGCGCCTGTTTGACTACTTGTTCTTAATGTTACATCTTCAGAGAACAGAACATCAATGTTAAACGCACTATCTTGCGTTCCTTCAGGAATAGTCCAATCTGTAATACTAGGACCAGCTTGGAAATCCGGTAAATCAATTGTTCCGAATTGATAAGTATCCGATCTATGTTCACAAATACTTAATGATCCAGCATTGCTATTTAGCTGAAAATAGGTGCTTCCATAAGTTCCTGTCGGATAAGTAACCGGAATGAACCATTCTTGAGTATCAGTCGTTGATCTTGAAGGCGTTCCAATTGTCGCAGTTCCGGCGCTTGTGATAACAGAGAAATCGGTATTTCTATTTGCCGCAGTAAATGTTGTTGTTGGAAGAACTCGGTTGAACCTAATTAAGTAATGATTGATTCCTGCTGCTAATTCAGCAATATCAACGCCTCTTGGTTGCTGTGGAACAATGCTAACGACTTCAGTCCTCGTATTGAAAGGAATACTCGGTGTATTCTGTTCAATAGAAGGACCAGTAAGACCACTGAAGTTTGTAACAGCATTCTTATCCAGGATCAGCGATAATGTGCCTTGAGTATTTGTAGGCGGAGTAACCCGAATCCGATAATTATTATCTTCAGCAACTAATGAACTGACAGTAACTCCGGTAACCCCTGATAATGTAATATCAGAACTTACTAATGTCGCAATATCAACTGCTCTATTGAGCACAAGATTATAATTACCGCTTGTGCCTTGTCGTGTAATTGTTCCTTGAGCGACAACGCCAGAATGTCTTGTCTGACTAATAGTAACCTGACTTGGAGTCAATCTCGCCGGCAATGTCGTTCCACTTAGTGTCAAGCGGAACTGCTCACTCATTACAATTAATGAACCGCCAGATACTCCTGTAATTGTAAAGTCGCTGGCGTCAAGACCAATAACATGAACTGTAAAGTCAGCAGTAATATCAAATGTCGTTCCAGTTTGCACTGCAGTCGGAACAGTAAAATCTGCGCTTGGATCAGGTCCCATCGGCTGAACAGCAACCGTGCTATACTCGATCGGAGGACTCTGCATCGTTTCAACAGGGCCAAGAACAGTTGTATCACTCGTCTTACTTACAGCATTCCTCGCTAAGGTTATCGAGAAAGTTCCTGAACTATTCGCCGGTAGCGTCATTGCTAGCCGAAATCTTCTATTTACATTACCAGCAACTGGCACAATAGTTCCGAATGTGACACCTTCAGAACCGGTTCCTGTGACTGTAAAGTCTTGATTACTCGCCGATGCTCTGTTGTCTAACCGATCAGAGCCTGTCTGACTACTCGTTCTTAAATTAACATCTTCCGAAAAAATCGCATCAACATTGAATGAACCATCTTGAACGCCTTCAGGAATTACCCATCTTTCAATACTTGGACCTATCTCTAATTGATCAGTAGGCGCAGCTACCATTCCGAATTGATAAGTATCCGATCGGAATTCACAGATACTTAATCCGGTATTATTATTGAACTGGAAATAAGTGTCGCCTGATCCAGCGCTCGGATAGGTTACAGGCACCAACCATGTTGTTGTATCTGTACCTCTTATCGGAGTTCCAAAGGTTGTTGATCCGCTGCTACTAACTATTGTAAAACTAGTTGCTGCATTAGATGCATTAAAAGTGTTTGCCGGCAATGTTCTATTGAATGTTATTAACCAATGATTAATACCATTTTGAAGCTGCGCAATATCAGTTCCAGCTGGTTGCTGCGGGACTATGCTAAGAATTTCGGTTCTTGTATCAAAAGGCGTTGAAGGAGTTGTCTGTTCGATTAACGGACCTTGAACACCATCAAAGTTCGTTACAGCGTTGCGATCCAAGATCAATGATAATGTGCCTTGACTATTAGTGGGTGGAGTAACTCGAATCCGGTAAATATTGTCTTCTGTTGCTACTGCACTTGCGCTAATTCCAGTCAAATTATTGATCGTAATATCACCAACGAGTAAAGAACTAATATCAATTGCTCGATTAAGAACTAGATTATAATTAGCACTTGTTCCTTGCCTGGTTATTGTTCCTTGCGCATCTAATCCTGGGAACTTAGTTTGATTTATCGTAATATTACTTGGCGTAAGTCTTGATGGTAATGTATTACCGGAAGTAGCCCTTAATGTTAATCTGAATTGTTCAGACATTATTACAAAAGAGGCGCCTGTGATGCCAGTAATTGTAAAATCGTTGGTGGTTAATCCGGTAACATGACCTGTAAAATCAGCGTTAATATCAAAAGAAGTTCCGGTTTGAATACCTGACGGAACGGTAAATTCAGCACTCGGACTATCAGATGCTTCAACAACTTCACCCCATGGATAAATATCAGAACTGAATGATCGCAATGAACTTAATGTTCCGGCATTTTCAAGTACTCGAAATAGAACTGTTCCTGAAGCGGGGCTCGCCGGCATAGTTACAGGAATGAACCATTCTTGAGTATCTGTCGTTGATCGAGATGGCGTTCCAATTGTTGCAGTTGCGCCTACTACAGCAAAAGAAGTTATAATATTAGAAGCGGTAAATGTGCTTGTAGGCAACTCACGATTAAATCTAATTTTGAAATGATTTATACCATTTCTAAGCCTTGCTATTTGAACGCCTCTTGGTTGCTCTGCAGTAATCCGTTCAACAACGGTTCTAGTATCAAATAAAACGGACGGAGAATATGATTCAACGCTAGGTCCCGTAGTTCCTTCATCATCGGTTACTTTATCTTTATCCAACAGTAATGATATTGGGCCTGTTTGATTTGCAGGCGGAGTTACTTGAATTCTATAAATATTATCTCGATCATCAACTGCAGTAGTAGTAAGACCTGAAGCAGTACCTGCGAAAGTAATATCGCCGGGTAATAATGTATCCGCATCGATCGCTCGATTAAGGAGTAAATAGAATTGATTAGTTGTATTTGGAACCTGACTATTTCTACTAACCGGACTAACAACACCTGAAAACTTTGATTGATTAATTCTTACATTTGTACCGGCTATACTGGTTGGAATCACTGCTCCACTAACAGTTATAATATAAGTTTCTGCGAATATTGCGATAGTTGCGCCTGAAGTTCCAATAATATTCAGATCTGTTTTTTCAAGACCTTGAACGAATTGTCCGAAATTTGCAGTAATATTAAATGATTCACCTGTTTGAATACCTTCAGGTGTGCTCCATTCAACACTTATTTCATCTTCCGGAATAGCAGTCCTTGTATCATATTGAATTGAAGGAGATTGCTGTCGCTCTGCCGGACCAAATCTAAAACCTGTTTGAACTGCAGTTCCTACTGCGTTTCTATTTAATACAAGATTAAAAATTCCTGAAGATTCAGCCGGTAAAGTTATAGGTATAAGAAATCTTGCAAAATCGGTGCTTGATAAAGGTTCTCTAGGTGTCCCCGTTATTTCACCAAAAGTAACACCTAATGAACCTGTCCCTTCAATTGTAAAGTCTTCATTACTTGCGCTTGCTCTGTTATCAAGAAATTGATTCCCTGTTCGTGATAGTGATCTTATTCTTATTATACTATCAAATACAACTTCAACAGTAAAAAATCGATTTTTTTGGATTTCATTAGGAACAAACCAATTAGCTACAGTAGGTCCTTGAATACTAAAATTATAGTTAAGAACAGGAGAAGGAGTTTCTAGATTATTTGCATAATTAGTGGGTAAAAACCTACTAATTATAGAATCGGCTCTTAGTGTAAAGGAAGAACTACCAGACTGGCCTGGTAAAAATCCTGACTGCGTTACACGAGTAATTCCACTAAAATTTTCAACAGTAAAAGACGTGCTATCAGGTATAAGATTACTTCTAACTAAACCAGTACCTCTAATAACCGGATTGAAAGTAATAAGCCAGCTGATTGTGCGTTCAGCCTGATTCGGAGTCTGAGCGGTAATAGTTGTCGCTACGCGTCTAATTGTATCATATGAAATAAGAGTTGTTTGAGGAGCAGTATTTGTAGGAGTAACAGCATTTGCGGCAATTGTAACTGTTATATTACCGCTAGTATTCGCTGGAGGAGTTACTCGGAAGCTAAAATCTCGATTATTTGAGTTAAAAGTAAAATTACTAACTGTTCCTGATGATACAGTAATATCTGAAGCAGTAAATGAACTTCTTGTTAGTGCTTGAGACCAAACCCCTGATACAGTAAAAGCGCCTGTTTGAAGTTCTGAAGGAATTGACCAAATAATATTATTAGCTGGTCGGAAATCGTAGGAAGTATTAGGAGCATCTACTGCGATATTATTAACATGATTTGATGGTAATGAATTACTATCAAATGCAAAATCACGAATAGTAAATCCAGCAGTCCCTGTTGCATTTGCTGGAAATCCACTAAATGTAATAGTTCTATTTGCACCTGATCCGGTTATACCAATCATTACATTACTAGGTGATCTATTTATAATATCCGCATCTGTTAAGCCCATTAATATTGAATGACTGAATGTTACTGGCCAGCTTATTGTTCTATCGGTGTTATTAATAGTCGGACGTGCAATTGTTATAGTTACGCGTGTTGGTGTTGTTGCTGGTGGCGTAGCAGGAAAACTAAATGACTGTCTATTTGAAGTTACAGCTACATTATTTAAAACACCGGAACCTAAAGAAGATTCATCTAATGCATTCGCTCTAACTGTAAAATAAGCTACGCCACCAGTTCCAACAGGCATTGTAAACGTTACAATATAATCACGGCCGCTTCCAGAAAGAGTAACTGTTGCATTTGATGGATTACGGTTAATAATATCGTCAAGATTAAATCCTGGCCCAGCCGTTACATACCACCACACACTTCTAGCTGGCGGATGTCGTCTTGTACTTATACTAATCCTGGCAGGTCTACCAATAAAGTCATAAGAAGTATTAGGAGCAGCTATAGCAGCATTATTATCAAAATTAGCAGGTAATGAATTGCTATCAAATGCATTTGCCCGGATTACAAAGCCTGCAGTTCCACTTGTATTAGCGGGTATTCCGCTAAATGTTATTGTTCCAGTAGTACCAGTAATTGATATTCCAACTTGAGCATTACTAGGGGAACGAGAAACAATATCACCGTCAGTTAATCCCATAAGAACTGAATGTGATAATGTTATAGGCCATGTGACTGTTCTATTTGCAGTATTAGGCACACCTCGCCCAATAGTAATAGTTACTCGTTGCGAAGGAGACTGCGCAATATCAGATTCATCTTCAGGAACATCAGGCATTTCCGGTTCTTCAATGTCTGATTGATCTGTTTTAAAAAGAGGCTCAGGCGCTTCTTCAAGTTCTTCGCCGTTTTTCAGTTCATCATTTTTCTCATCGTTCATGATTTACCTCCTTAATTGCGCTCTTCCGGATTGTTCTAAGCGGTTAACAGTTCGTGTAACTTCTTGCACGGTTCTATCATTTAGAATTAATTGAGTAACTACTGTGATATGTTCATCGTCTGAAGAAACTGTCCTAGCATTAATGGCATTTTGCGCACCTCTGGCAAAAGATTCAGAAAAGTCAGTTGCGTTCTGTCGCCGAATTGCACGAATATTCCCTGTTGATAATCCTGAGAATGCTCTGAAACCGGCATTAGTAGCAATTCTATCCTGATTTGGATCATGGAACAGTGTCGCAAGTTGCCCAATAGTTAATCCAATGTCGACAACCGATGAGACAAGATTCAGCGTTGATCCTTGTTCGCCGGCGGATATGCCTTGCCGGGAACGTTGTAGTTGCTGTGTCGACCGAATTAAATTAGTAATGTTAGCAACGATGAGCAGAACACGGCGAAAGGTTCCTTCAGTTTGAAGTGCAAATGAGTTTAAAGTGCTACTAAGATTTGTCAGTGCTATTTGTGTCCGGTTCACAGAAGTTGTATATGCATCTTGCTCTGTGCGCACCCGATCATAATAATCAAATGATAATTGACTAAGATCACCAAGCGCTTGGAATTGTCGGGTTGATGCGTCAACTGAATCACGGAGTTGCAGCCGGTTCAAATTTATCGCCGCTTGTAGTCTGTTATTAATACTGGACAGGACATTATTACCGGTTCTTTGAACAGTGCGAGCAGCTTGATTCCAGCCTGATTCAATTGCTTCATAAGTATCTGACCATTGCACACGGATTAGTGTTGTCGATCGGCGATGAAATGCTTCCAAGTTTTCTAAGGGTCTGATTCCAAATTGATCAGGAGGCGCAGGCGCAACAGGAACGAAACCTGTTCTTTGTGTACCTGTTTGAGCAGATCGTCTTGTAAATGCTGGTGGAGTAGTAGCACGTGGCGCCGGAGGTGGCGATGCTCTGAATGCTGCTCTGTCAAAGCCAACGATCGCTCTTTCAGCATTTTCCGCTTGCGCTGCTACTTCTGTCATTGCTTCAGCAGTCAGTTGAATTACAGGAACAAAGTTCTTAGCTGCTTCAGTTGCTTCAGTTGTCGCACTGGTTATCTTTCCTAAGCCTCCTTGACGTGCGGCAATTGCTTCAACTGTATTGTTCAATTCATGGAATGCTGTTACTGCCGCAGTAACAGTTGTAACTGCTAAGGCGATGACTCCAGTTACTGTAGCTGCTGCCGCTGCTCCTGCTACAACCGCCGATGTTCCAAATATAGTTACTAAGGCTGCTAATCCTGTTCCTAAGGTGGCTGCTGCTGCTCCTAATGCTGCAAGTCCGGTAGTTAGTGCTGCTGCAACTGTAATTGTTGTTCTTACTGACGGCGGTAGATCATTAAAGTAACCGACCATATCAGTTAGAACTTCAACAAATCTTGTTGCCAACGGTAATAATTCAGTTCCTAAGGCCTGCTGTAATGTTTGCCAAGCATTTTCCAGATTGGATATTGCTACACTGAGTCCTGAATTGATTGCTTGTTGTTGCTTGTCAAGATCAGCAAGTTCTAAGGCGAAATCAGTAACCGATTTACCGGCAGCTTGAAGCGACATTGTAACTTCTTGGCCGGTCGCTCCAAATTCTGCTCTGATTCTTTGCGAGATTGGACCGAAACGTTCTGTAATAGCATTTAGATCATCTTGTTCAATTTTGCCAGTACCAATTGATTTTGCAAGCTGACGTAAACCTTCATCAAATTCTCTGGTACTTGTTCCTGTTAACCGTGCAGCATTACTGAAGCCTCGAGTAATTGCAATTGCATCATCAACTGATACACCATAAGATCTGAATCTTCGAGTTGCACGGAGAACACTTTCAAATGATAGTCCAGGATCAAGCGCTGCACGTCTTATTTTACCGATGGCAATGTCTGCTGCAGTTATGGAACCTTCAGTAGTAATGAAAGCATTACGAACATCTTCTAAACGGGAGGCGGCTTGAACAAACCCGAGTAACTGTCTTGTTCCAAAGTCAGCGACACGTGATAATCCGGCGGCAACAAAATCTAAGGAGGCGGCATAATCAAGCATTGATCGTTCAGCGAGATCTGTGCTTCGGCGAACATCACTAAGGTTGCGCCCCGCCTGGTTCAATTGCGTATTGAACTTACGAGTAGTAGCATCAGTTCTTCCAATAGTTGTATTAAGATCTTTACTTGATCTATCAATAGACTGGAACGAATCAGAGGTTTGCTTAACAGTTCTTTGTAACCGTTCCAGATTGCTAATAGTGCTATTTAAGGTTCTAGAACCTTGATCATTGACTGTTATAGTTAAAGTAACTTCATTAGCTGCTGGCATTTTTTAATCCTCGGTTTCGTTCCTGCTTCTTCCGTTCTTCTTCAACATAATCAGACCAAACATTAAAGACAGTCATATCAATTGCTAGTTGATCATGTATTGATGGTGGATCATTATACAAGTAGGAACACGGACTTTTACTGAACTTTTCGCACATTTCTGCGAGATTTACACAAAATGCTCTGTATTTAGGCGTTTTCAGTTTTCTCACGAAAAAAGTGCACCAGATCCTGCTGATCCTTTACTTCACCAGTAATTGCAGCATATAAGGCATCAATCAATTGATTATCAAGATTCTCATAGATTTCATCGGTTATCTTCGGTGAGACAACAGCACCTTGCACTGTGATTTTAACTAAGTGCATTGAATCCTTTAATGCTTGTCGCTTGCTAGGATCATGTAGTAATTCATGAACGGTAATTTGATTCAGATTTACTGGTTCTTCATTATTTGCTAACTGCTTATTAACGCCTGGATCAATTGAAACTGGCTGATCATGCGTAATAATTAAGGTCGCCGGATCCATGCGCTTATAGATGAACGGAATCTCTGTGCCGTCAATTGTTACAGTCAGCACATACTTAGGACTGAACAGTTTCTTTAGTGCTTCTTCTGAAGGAGCATCAGGTAAAGAACCATCAAGTTTCTCAATCTGTAAATCATAATTGGAAGGTCTGTCTGTCTGAGTTATCTGAGTCGTGCCGTCTGCTTGAACTTCACTGGTTAAGCCTGCCATGTTTTACCTCTTTTGTGTTCCAATTACCGCTAGGTGCGGTTACATGGCGCACACTCGAAACAAATCGCAGTATGCGCCGTTTTTATGCGTTATTACCGCTGATTAGCCGCTGATCTAAGATAGATCATCAAGCGGAGCATATTCACTGTATTCAGCAACAATTCGATATTCGTAATTCGGGAATCGTTCTGACTTTGTTGCCTTCATTGTTACTGTCTGGCTAATTGCACCTGGATCAGCAACTGAAGGATCGGGATCAGATACTAATTGGGCTTCCGGTTTCTCGATGGTCAACTTATATGGAAATGCACCATATCCGCCTTGT
>CBDBFF010000001.1:0-34703 GCA_965204695.1 Arenicellales bacterium | reverse complement strand
TTGTATAGTAAAGGTGTTAAATACTTAATACAGCGGTTGATTTAATTAATTAAAGTTTAGTAATTTAGTTTAATGCATCGTTGCAGATGCTCGTCAGCCCTGAATGGGTCTTCACTTGCAATGCTATCTGCTGGATGCGTGGATGGACTGGTCCAACCCGAATAGGTAAATTCTACTAAGCCACGCCCTTGCGTGTTGTTAAAGAAGCATCTACCTGTTCCACGAGCATCGGCTCGTTCTTTCCAAAATGCTTTAACGCAGTTATATCGGTCAAAGACATCATAAATATCGTCATCGGTTAGACAATTATTTAAATCCCTTACAGGC
This sequence comes from Arenicellales bacterium, assembly GCA_965204695.1. GTDB lineage: Bacteria > Pseudomonadota > Gammaproteobacteria > Arenicellales > JAHEKD01 > JAHEKD01. Next base: position 34,376 of record CBDBFF010000001.1, on the reverse strand, counting down.
TCTTTAACTTCTACTGGTTGTTTCGCTGTATCAGTTGCAGTGTTAGACACTTCAATGATTACAGGCACTTCTTTTACCACTTCTTTTGGAGGAAGCGTAATAGTGTGTGTGATAGTTTTAGTCTCAGTCGGACCAGGAACTTCCACTTTCACTTCTTTTTCAACTACAGGTCCGGGCGTGACCCGTTCTATAGTTGTTTCCGTTGATTTGCTATTGAATACAGCCCACACAGCCGCCAAAACGACTACACAGGCTAATACACCAATAGCGATTAGTTGATTATTATGCATATGCAATTCCTTTACAACCGCTGTATTAAATTTTCAAGGTGCTACTATACTCCTGCCCACCATTATACACAAGCGGTATCAAAAAATCAAGTCTTTTAGTGCATTTTCTTTAATTTTCTTTTATATTAGTTATCAGTAGTTCAGTTCTTCTTTTATTTACAGCCCCTTGGAATGATAAGTTGGCAATCACTTCAACACTATGTGTTCTGTATTCTTTATACAAATCTTTAATAAAGTCAGTATTAGAGTTAGACAAAACAAACTTGCTTCCAATCTCATTGATTGTATTACAGAAATATTTTAACCTCTTCTGGTCTTCTTCAGTAAAAGGTGAGTTGTAAAAGTTGGCAGCTTGGTGATAGGGTGGGTCAAGGTAATAAAGGCAATTTGGTTCTATGGGTGTTTCTGTATATGATTGATTTTTAATAATGACATCTTGTAATACTTGATTGACTGCCCTTAGATTGTCTTCAGGCACTTGAAAATTAGATATATTGTTCTTTGGATAAGTTTTAAATTTGCCTTCTTTGTTATAAAACCATTTGCCATTCATTGATATTCTGTTGAGATAGATATACATTGCTGTTTGGATGACAGGGTTTATTTCAGTTAAATATGCCTGCCCTGTAGCCCATAGATGCTCCTTGTTGTAATTGGAATGATAGATGTGTAGTTGTTTAATAACTCCCTCTACATCATTTTTAACAGCTTGATAACAAGTGATTAGTTCAGGGCAGTTGTCAGCCAGGTATGCTTTGTGTGGCTGAAGGGCAAAGAACACCGCCCCACCCCCAAGGAAACTCTCATAGTAGCAGTCATACTTCAGGTTTTCAAAATAACTGGATATCAAAGATGCTAAAGACCTTTTACCACCATCCCTATGGATAAACGGCTTAGCTGTTGTCTGGTGTCTAAACATTACAATAAGATTAAATTATAAGCATATTTATCAATGATGTTGAAATGCTGTTTATCCATTAGCTCTATAGCGTTATGCTGGTGTGGAGATTGATAGCGGTCTTTAACCCAGCGCTCTCTCCAGAAATCGCATAACTGCTGAATGGATATATCGGTAAAGTCTGGTTCTTCATTCTTATGGATAACTGCTTTCAGGTTATTACAAGTTGTAAAGAGATAGAAGCCTCTTTTAATGGAGTGGAAGGTGAGATGTTTGAGGCCAGTATGCTGTAAGGCTCGCTGGATTATTCTCATCTTGCGGTTAGTAACTCGCCCTGATTGTAGTTGCTTTAGTTTGTCAGGTTCAACCTGAGTTAAGTAATCTTTAATCTTAGCGTAGATGTGCGGCATAAAATGAGAGAGGCCATAGCCTTTCGTGTAGCCCAGAAACCACGATGTTTTCTGGTCTTGATAACGATGGCGGTCATAGACCGCTGATTTACCATTAATGGCGGTAGTGGTCGTAAAGAGCATATCGTCGCCGTAGACTTTTTTATAGTCATCTCTTAACTCTTTACAGGTTAGCAGTGAAGCAATAAAGCGAGAACCTAAGAAATCTCGGTAAGGTGGTAAAGCACCAACTCTCATCCCATTCATTGATTTATTAATCCAGTAAGCAGACTCGTCTTTAGGTATCTCTAAGTGGTTTTTAACAATACCAACATTGATAGTCGGAGAGTTTAAAGTTAGCACGCCCATCGCAGAGTTGTGATATTCATCCCAGACGATGTATTTCAAAGAGCGGCCAACCGAAGGTGTGTGTGGTAAAGACCACCAGACGGACAGAATCCATCTTAGAAAATCGTGTTCCTTTCTGGTTACAACGCGTCGTAGCACTGGTTTAATCTTGTCTATTGCTATGGGCTTATCCGCCAGACCTGACAGACCAAGCTGTCTATTCTTCATAATGAACTCTAAGTCGGATTGCAGATGAGCGTTTCTGGCTTCCAGGTGATAATGGCGGTATTGTTCTGGTTTTAATTTAAGACCTGCTTCAGTTACTTCAAAACCCTGTTGTTGCATTGATTTTATGATATCTAAAGCTAAGTCGTCTGTTTGTTGTTTTAAGTTAGTCATAGGATGCTTGTAGTATTGCTTAGAATGGGATGTCATCGGGGTCTATTTCGTCCTCAGTCGGTGTTCTTTCTTCTTCACTCTCTTCAGTAGGCGCTGAGCCTTCGCTGTCGCTCTTACTGCCGAGCAGTTGGATGGTAAAGGCTTCAACCTTTAGCATAGAGCGATTTTCGTCAGTTTCCTTGTCTTTCCAGCGTTGTTGCATTAGTTTGCCAGCCACTAAGATTTGCTTGCCTTTATGGCAGTAGTTCATAACGACTTCACCTTGCTTGCCCCAGACGCTAACTGGAATGAAGTGGGTGCGTTCAACTTTGTTGCCGTCTTTATTGTTGTAGTCGTCATTAACAGCCAAGCTGAAGTTGACAGGTGAATTATCTGTTTTCTTTTCAGGGTCGGTTGTTAGCCGCCCGACTATTGTAATGTTATTGTATGACCTCATATTTAATCCTTTATGCGTTTAGCAACTTTCTTTTCTAAATTAACAGCGAACTTGCGGAGCTTATTATACAAGTCGTCTAAGTGAGCGGCTTCCTGCTGTCGTTCATCGGACCATTTAGACCCGTTGTCATAGACAATAGTGATAGCCATACACTTGTCAGCATACCACATGACTGAGTAGCCGTGATTAACAGATACTGTAAGGAATTCTGTGGTTAAGTCTTCAGTCACTGATAACTTGCGGTTAGGCATCCATTTTTTTACATAAGCATTGACTGCCTCTTTTAACGGCTTGGCTAACGCCTGAGCGTCTTTAAGTTCTTTGTCGGTTAGTAATGTTGGATTAGTCATCGTTTACTCCTTAATTCTTTCATTTAAATATTCGTCAGCCTTGGCTATACCAGATTCAAGGGTATCAGCATTGTTGATTATCTCATTAATGCGGTATAACCATTTTTTGCGTGTAAGCAATCTCTCGCTCTCCCAGAATAATTTTAAATTAAGTTCTTTAGCGTATTCGTGGTATAAACTGCCATTGTCGAAACCACGCCGACCTAAAATAAACATCGCATACTGAGCGTAATTTAATTCTTGTATGGCGTTGTCTATATGCTGTATTGCCTTTTCGTTTAACTTCCGCGGGTCAGCAACAGACCCATTTGTTATTTGGTAAATAATTTCGTCATTCTTAATCATATTTAAAATCTCCTTCTAATGTAGATGCTGGGGCGGGCTTATCATCCACCGCCATACAATATTTAATACCCATTTTAAGTTTATATCTAATTGTGGGATAAGCCTCTAACTGCTCGGCACAATGATAGGCGTGTTCGTAATCATCTTGCTGAATAGTTTTAATGACAGCGTCAGTTAAATACTCCCTGTAGAAATTTAATAATGTGGATAGGTTATTGTGTTTCATCTTGCTCCCTGAATTTTTCAATAGTTTGTATAAGTTTCTCTGCTAAACTACAGCGGTTTTTTACGCGAGATATAGCCTTGTCATATTTGCACGCTTCCACATCGCTGATAATATCAAACCACAACACATCGTCATAGTCGTCTAATTGCTTTCTAAAAGCTCTATACTCTTTTATTGCATTACCTTTCATAAGTTTTACTCCTGTTATATACTTCAATGAACTTTAGGTCAGTTGCTCGGTTGATAAAAATACGATGATTTTTACAGCTGACAACTTGGTCGGGTTTTAGGTTAAATGTTTTCATTGTTATTCCTTATCTAATTCGTCTGCAATTAGTTTTGTGTTAATTCTGGCATCGCACACTTGGCGTGTGCTGCCTGCGTCCATACATCGGTTTATACTAATCCTGTAATAAATGGCGTCTCCAACAAAATACAAGACTGAAAAGGCTATTACTGCTATAAAAAATAAAACTACTGCAAGCGTTAAGCTTATTACATCTTCTTTATCCATTATTCCATCTCCTTCTTTAGCCGAAGAGCTTTGGCTAAATCATAGTAGTAATCCTTTTCATCGTAATCGTAAGCCGCACAGCCACAATCGTAAGCGTATGGATGTAATGCTTCGTGGGGCGTAGTCGTTATATAGACATCGCCAGTTGATTTATATCTGCACTCCTTGCACCAAGTCATCTCAGGCACATCGTGCAAGAAAATCCAAGTTTCACCACAAGGGTGAACTATATCTTCTCTTTTATATGGTTTGTATTTTACTATCGGCATCTTACTCTTTACTCCTTGATTATATTATTTTGTCGTAAAACATCTTCAAAGGTAGTATCAACAATCAAATAGCCACCTTTGGCAGCATCTGCTTGGTTAATTTTAATTCTATGGTGGGTCGTTTCTAACGCATCTGCCAGTATCTCATCGGGCGTCATTCCGTCAGTCCAGTGTTGCTCCATATCTCTGGCGTTGTCTAACCAAATCTGTGCTATGCTTTCGCTAACTTGCTTAACTATCTCTTCGGTTAAATCAAATGTTTTGCGCCTGCCGTTTCTAAAACGATGCGTGTATTTATATGTTTGATTTTTAGTTGCTGTTGTCATACTTAATAATCCTTGTTTTAATTGACATATAATCATATTAACAGAAGCAGTATAATTTGTCAATAGTATTTATGTTATAATCTTCATATGCCTAAAGAAACGAAGACACTGGTTAAAGTGAAACACCGCAACGGCACTGAAGGCTGGGTGGAAAAGAAAGACACTAAAGGTCCATATAATGTATTAGAAGATGAAGCAATTCGCCAGAAGTTCTTGGCTGCTAAAGGTGTTGGTGCTACTAATGAAGCAGCCGCCACCTGGGCGGGTATCTCGTTGTCTGCTTATGATAAATATGCCGCTGACAATGAAGAGTTTAGAGAAGAGTGCAGATTAGCCGCAGAACGGCCAAATATGGTAGCCCGTCAGACGCTGGTAGCGTTAATGAATGACGAAGACCCTAAAATACGCCTTGATAGCACTAAGTTTTATCTTAAGAACCGCTTATCATCTGAATACCACGAAGTATCCAAGAAAGAGATACAGACCACTAACATTAAAGCAATTGTATCAATGGGCGATGCTAAGTTCTTGGATATGGCAGGCAATTCGCTTAAACAGATAATGGAGAATAACAATGTCCACAGAACAGGAGAAGACGAAGAAACTCTTGGAATTGGCTTTAGCGACAGCTCAGCGTAATGATTTTAAGACCTTCGTTAATAAGTTCTTTTCAGCATCTTTCATTCACGACCCTCAGCCATTCGTGGGCGGTCAGTATGTAGATGATTGCTGTGACCGCTTAGACAACTTCAGCAAGACAATCAATGTTAGTGCGAGAGACCATTTTAAGTCGACGCGTCTCTATGCGTTGGTAATGTATTTGATTGCTACTGCTCCGAGCGATATTGAAATCCAATACTTTTCTTACTCTATCAAGATGGCAGAGTATCACATTAGAAAGATTGGTTCAATGATAAGGCGTAATCCTTATTTTGAAGGCTGGGAAAAGTTAGGTCTGATTACTAACAATCAAGTTCTGGGTCAGTCATTGCTTAACTATTCTAATATTAATGGGCGTATTACAATCACGCCACAAGGGCTGTCTTCTTTTAACCGCGGTGTTCACGCTGACTACATATTGATTGACGACCCGTTAAAAGACCCAGATGACAAGTTGGCGCCGACAATCATTACCAAGATTAATACAGCAATCAAAGCGGAGATTATTCCAATGGTTAAGCCGACGGGTAAAATCCATATCGTGGGAACGCCCCAGACGAATGTTGACTTCTTTTTTGACGAAGGTCTTGCGAGAACCTTTGAAGTAAATATCCAACCAGCAATCGTTGATTTTGGACGGAAGATAGTTATCTGGCCGGAGTGGTTCAGTTTTGAAAAGCTAATGGAGAGACGAGCTGAAATCGGTCAGCATCTTTTCAAGCAAGAGTATTTAGCTCAGCCTGTTTACTCTGCTGACAAGTTCTTAAATGAAGATGCGGTGCGGTTAGCAGTTGACCCAGAACTTAAGACGCCGACTAAATACGATGGTGAGATGTTCGTGGTGGCTGGCTTTGACATTGGTATGAAAAGACACCCATCTCATTTAGTGGTCTTTAGAAAGAGCAAGACGGGTCAATACATCCAATTACTCAGTCACTGGATGGATGGTTGGACTTATCTCAGGCAGGTGAGCTTTATTAAACGGATGATTAGAAAGTTCAACATTGACAAGGTCTTTTATGACAGCACCAGGGGTGAACTTGAAGCCTTGCACGAACAAGAGAAACTACCACGAGAGATGGTGCCTGTTAATTTTACTCACAAGAACAGGGTCAAAATGGCGACCAAGTTGGACGCTGTCTTTACCAGAGGTCAGGTTAGATTGCTTAACGAACAGAGGCAGTTAAATCAGATGCTGGTTGTCACTGGGTCATTAGACGCCATTGAAAGTAAAGAAGGACACGGGGAAGCGTTCTGGAGCAATGCCCTGGCGCTTGGCTATGAGAAGCCACACGGCTTTAGTTATGTTTTATAAGTATGGATTAACATATTTAGCATAACAAGCATCTAACATATCGTCTTGCTTATGAAGGTCAATAGTTAATGACTTTTCGTGTCGGCAGTTAGTTGCTAATGACAGTTGCTGTGCAACCTTATCCCTCTGCGCCCATAGAATGCTCGGGTTATGAAAATATTTATCTCTGCAGTCTTATCGACTCTGGGCAACTGACGCTAATGACTAAGCATTGAACTGCTGTCTGGCAGGCTTAACAGGGTCTTCCTTAATGATAGTTGTTAGGTAATCGTTTTACGCTCTACTAACTGGTTGTGGAGCACTGATAGATGACCACTGGGGCAGGTTGATTGACATTGACAACGACTTTAACTTTGCTTAAGTCTACATCGTCAGCTGATCCCCAACTGGCTCAGGTTGAACCTGAACTGGTGTGGTTGTTGTAGTAGTTGTTCTACTAACTTTAGTGTTGCAAGCGGAGGCGATTGCTGTAATAGCAAAGATTGCTAAAAAGAAACACGCGCCGATGCAAACTAATAATATATATGCTTTATCTTTATTCATTTATTACAAGTTCCTAAATTTGTTTTAAAGCATTTGCTTCAGCATTGTCGGCAGTTAAACCCCAATGGGCACTGTAGCTCGGCAGTTGATTAACTGTGGCTTCCAGTTAGATTGTCTTTATCGCTTTTAACTGATTAGCACTACCGACATTTCATACAAGTTAGGCAAGTATCTTAAAACTGCTTTTTACAGCTGTAGTCCAGTTATAACCGCCATTGTATAGGCTTCACTTAGATGCTACTAAGTGGTTCTATGATCGTGTAGAGCTTGCCAGATGTTTCATAGAACCAGAACTGCTGACCCCATTGATTATCAACTGCTTTATTCAACTTGTTCGCCAGTTATTGCGGTCATATCTGCCGTATTCTGCTACCATAACTAAATCACTACTGGCTCTACTGGAGCAGGTGCAGGTTCTGGTGCAACTGGTGCAGGTTTTTTAACCACTTGGCTTAGCAACTTTACCACTGGCTTAGGTGCTGTCTTCTTAACTGGTTCAGTTTTCTTTACAGGTGTTGCCTTTTGAACTGGAGCAGTTTTTACTGGTGTAGTCGTGGTCGTCGTAGTAGTAGTTTTACTGCCTGCTGACCCGATTATTCCTAAGATAATAAAGAACAGCAATACGCCATTACATAAATTAGTTGTTTAGATTGTTATTCATTTTTTTAATTTCCTGTTTGATTAATAACACAACCATTATACATAACCGCGTTAATAATGTCAATAGTTTATAATAAGAATAATGAAATTATTAGACTTTTTTAAGAGAAAAACATTTTCAACTATATCTGGGTTTCCTACTTCTGGACGGAATAGACCTGTTATAGATGTAAAGACTAATCACGCTCAGTTAGTAACGCAGTATAAGAACTGGGTTTATCCGTCCGTTAATGCGATTGCTGAAGAAGTGGCTGCCCAGAAGTTCATTGTTACTCTTAAGAAACAGAACAGCGTAGAGCAGATGCCCGAGCATCCAATCCTGGAATTGTTAGAGCGTCCAAACGATTTTATGTCTCCATATGAAATGCGTCTATTTACGGCATTGCAACTTAATCTGACTGGTAATGCCTTTTGGTTAATTGAGGGAGCAGCCAGACCTGAAGCGTTGCTTCCTCTTAATGTAATGAATGTAGAAATTAAACCAATTGAAAACGAACCTTATAAAGTTAAATATCGCGTTAGAGTAAGCCAGAATGATTTTATTGAATATGACCCTGAAAGTATCATCCACTTTAAGAAGATGGACCCAGCAGATATTAATCGTGGTAAATCGCCGATTGAAGCCATTGCTGACATCTTAAGCTCAGAGCAGAAAGCCATAGACCACCACCTGTATGCGATGGATAACCGAGCTATTCCAGGTGGTATTTTGACAACTGAAAATGACCCTTCGCCCGAAGATGTTGACCGAATGAGAAATGACTGGCGTAGAGCGTTTGGTGGAGCCGAGAATACACAGAAGATGGCGTTCTTAACTAACAATGTTAAATATCAATCAGTTTCACAGACCTTAGCTGACTTGCAGATGAAAGATACCAGAGCCTATAACCAGCAGGCTACTTTAGGTATTAACAGGGTCAGTGGAGCAGTTATGGGCATCCAAGAAAGCAGTAACCGAGCAACTGCTGAAGCTAATGATTACACCTTCAGTAAAAGAGTGATTAAACCACAGATGCGTTTAATTGCTGACGCGATAGCCCATAAGTTAATGGACCGCTACACTGAGGGACGAGCCAGTGGCAGGGTAGAACTTGGTTTTGAAGACCCGACAATGCCTGATAAAGCCTTTAACTTGCAGAGCCTAACGCAGTCAGTTAATCGTTGGCGAACTATCAATGAAGCCAGAGCCGTTCAGGGTCTGCCACCAATCCAAGATGGCGACCAGATACTTGTTAATGGTGCTTTGGTGCCGTTAGACCAAGTTAGAGAAATGTCGGAATTAAGAGCAGAGGAAATGGCGGGTGAGAGCAATGACGAAGACAATGCCGACGATGCGCCTGAAACAGACGACGGCGCAGGGGGAGCGTCGGGTCAGGCAGCTGAATAGAATTGAAAATCAGTATAAACCCAGATTTACACTTCAATATAGAAATGCCTTTAGACGGATTAGAAAAGGCGTGATTGAAGAGCTGGATAAACGAGACAAGATTAACGCGTCTGATTTATTGAAAATTGCTGTAGTAGCCGCCATTATCCAAAGGGCTACTTCTACCACTTATACCGCCTTGATTACAGCAGGTTATATTTACGCCAACAGCGGTCTTAGATTAGTTGGCTTATCTTTAGACCAGCGTTTCACTCGCTTAGCTTCAACTCATAATCTTGTTAGTAGGCGCTCGCGTAAGAATGCTTTAAGAATGGCTCGCTTAATGAGAGGTGAAATTAGCCGTATCATTAGAACCTCTAATGGTGATATTAGTTTAATGAGGCAGCGGATTAATGCAATGAGTGGTTTCGGCTTAGCCAGAGCCAGACGGGCTGCCAGGTCTGAGATTAATTACACCATTAACGATATTCAGCAGAAAGGCTGGCAGAGAGCAGGCGTTAGATATAAAGAATGGTATACAGCTTTAGACGATATGGTCTGTCCGTATTGCCGTCCAATGCACGGACGCATTTTGCCAATAGCACAGGAGTTTGTTCCTAATAATACAACATTACCTGGAGAGCCTGGGCGGTCAATCACGACCTATGAGGCGGTCCAGCATCCACCCCTGCATCCTAATTGTCGTTGCACTCTGCTTCCAGTTGTATAATTTACAATATGGATAGATTTAAATTATTTACTAATTCGTCGGAGCCGAAAAGTATAGATATAGACAAGCGCCAGGTTCGGGTCGTTATGTCAGATGAAAGCGTTGACAGCGATGGTGAAGTTACGGTTCAAAAAGGTATTGATTTCAAGCGTTTTAAGAAGAACCCGATTGTTTTAAAGAACCACGATATGGGTTCGCCTTTTACAGGCACACCACCTGGAGACCCTATCGGGAAGGTCATTGAAATTGACAAGTTTGACGATAGAACTGAAGCAGTAGTTCAGTTTGCTACTGCAGACGCCAACCCAGAAGGTGAAAAGATGCTTCACTTAGTAGCTGAAGGTATTGTTAAAACCGTATCAGTTGGAATGCAAGTATTAGAGCAAAAAGAGAAGAAATTAGAAGAGGCGTTAGGTGGAGCAATTATTAACTATTTAACTAAGACCCGCTTGATTGAACTGAGCTTTGTAAATGTGCCTGCTAACGAGAACGCCACAATCAAGTCATATAAGAAAGATGACGAACCAGCAACTATATGTCATAATAAGGGTATGGATAAACCAGAAGACAAGGCTCCAGCAACTGAAACGATTGAAAGCTTAAAAATCGCTCAGTTAGAAGAGAAGGTGGCGGCACAAGACGCTACTATTAAAACTCTTCTATCTCAGCTGACTACTAAGCAAGATGACGATGACGCAGCTGAAGAGGAAGCTCAGACCGAAAATAAACAAGATAAAGAAGGCGTTCAGCTTGACGAAGGCGGCAACCCAGTTGTTGCAGAAGATAGCGAAGAAGCGCAGAAACTTTACGATGTCCACTTTGAATTAGCAAAGGCTGAAGCCGAAGGAGTTAAATAATATGAGTGCAACAATGATTAAAACCGCAGATATTAAAGCAAAAGCTGAAGCTGACGCTTTGGCTGCTGTCAACAAAAAGAAAGCAATGACAACTACTTATCAGGGTAAAACTTACACTGACGAAGACGCAGAGATGTGGGTCGGTGTTGGTAAAGCTATTCAGCAAGCCCACGATACTAAAGATAGTGTTGTCAGTAAAAACTGGCATAAAAAACCAAGAATTGCTACTAAAGACCAAGCTGAAGGCACTGATAGCCTTGGTGGTCACGGCGTCTTTGACGAGTTAGAGCGTGCGCTTTATCGCAAACCTGAAATGGCTTTGACAATCAGTGACAAGGTCGCTACCCGTCAGGGTCAATCTAATCTGTATGAACGCGTCAGGGTCGTCTCAGGTCCAACAGGTGCGTGGGTCGGTGAAGCTGAAAAGATTAACGCCAGCGATATGACCTTTGACACTCAAAGTATTCGCCCCTACAAGTTCGTTGCAATGAACTTCCAATCTACTGAAGTATTGGAAGACTGGAGTTTAGCTGGCGATTTGGGTCAAGAAGTAATGACCGAATTTAGAGATGAGTTTGCTGAAGAACGCGAACGCGTCATCTTTGAAGGTTCTGGTTCAACTGGCAAGCAACCAATCGGCATCTTGAATGCTACCAATGTTGCTCGCATTAGAACAGCTCGCACGGCTGCTCTTCAAACTGAAGCGGCTGGCATTGCAGTTGGTTCTGTAACCTATGAGAAGGTTAAAGCTCTTTACTATGGTCTTCACCAGAAGTTCCGCTCTCGTGGCGTATTCTTCTGCAACGAAGTGCTATTGCCTGCTTTAATGGACCTCAACGATAGCGTTACTGGTAACAAGCCGTTTGTGCCTGCTTACAATCCACAACAGCCACGCGAAGCCGCTCCAGGGCAAGAAGGCTGGCTATTTGGTAAGCCGCTCTACACAAGCGATAAGCTAAACACCAATTACAACTTTGCTAACACCAGCTTTACTACTGGTGGCAAAGCAACAGCATTGATTTTCTGTGACCCTCGTCAATACTTGATTTACGAGAGACGCGGACTTCAACTGGATGTCAGTAAAGAATACAAGTTTGACACAGACCAAATGACTATTCGCGGCACTCAGCGCTATGGTGGCGATGTTTGGGAAGCTCTTGGCTTCGCCATTCTCGCTACAAAGGGGCGAGCTTAATCTAAAGTTTAGATAAATGGCTTACCCGACAATAGCTGATTTCAAGGCGCACTTGGACGATACAAGTGCGTCTATCAGCTTGTCCGGAGGTCAAGTAGTCAGATTTCAAATACCACCTGTAGCATCTGTTACGGTCGGTAGTAGAGCTAACTATATGACAACTGCCACAGGTGGCGTGCCTGTCTTTTATAACAATACAGCTTTTACTGGCGGGACGGATGGGCTGGCAACTCACTCAGTTGAAAATGGCATCGGCAGAATAACTATTCACCAAGCAGGGTCTTATTCTTTAAATTATTTACAAGAGTGGGGTATTACTAACGCCAGAATTAATCCTGCCGAGATTGCCGAACTGGTTGCTTTCTTAACGCAATACCGAGCAGACGGCACTGAGGTATCTACACATTTAATGGGCCGTCATCCTGTTGAAGATAATGTCTTAACGCAAATTGTATTCCCTGTTGGTCGTTCAATCGGTTTGACAACTTGTGAAGCAGGCGATTACTTTACTTTCAACTGGGCGTGGAAGGCAGGCGTTGCTAATGACAGAGTGCAGTTCTTTATCCCCGACCACAACCCGAACTTAACACCCCACTTAGATTTCACTTTATACACAACGGCTGAAGCCGCTGATACTGATAGCGAATTGCAAACTTTAATCAATGGAGCAATTGACTATGTTGAACGCGTAACGCATCGTAATTTTAGCGGCACACCAAAACCAGCCAGCCAGTTAATTAAAGGCGATTTAAGCTGGAGTGAATATGACGGCACCTGCTTCCAGGTTCGCTTTGGCGATGTTGACAGCGTCACTTCTGTAAAGATAGGTTCTTTTGACGAAGTTGATAGCAGTGAAGTTTTAACAGCCAGTATCATTAATAGTAAATACGGCATTATTCGCGTTCCTAACACGCCTGGGGCTGCCTCTGGCGTAATTAAGGTTGAATATACTTATGGGCTTGCAGAAACACCTCCAGCAATCTCTCAGGCGGTATTAATGCTGGCTACTCAGCTGGGCGACCAGTCAGGGTCTGACAGCACCAGAAGTAGTGCAACTGATAACGAAAGAATTGGCGATTATCAGGTTGGTTATAACACTACAGGTGGAGGCGGTGCTGTGGTTAATACTGCTATCCGCGTTTACTCTGCCGATGATTTAATTGCTCCATTTAAACGGATTATTTTCTAATGCCTCTATTGGATAGATTAAAACCACACAGGATTACTATTTCTCGCAAAACGATTGGTAGCGATGGTCTTTCCAGTTATATTCAGCAAGGCGCTGCCAATCGAAAATGTATGATACAACAGCAAACGCGTAAGGTGGTGCAACTAATGGGCGATGCTATGGGGCACGAATATGCAATGTATATAGACATTCCAGATAGTAGCGATATTTTAGAAGGCGATAAAGTGATAGACCAGCGTGGTCGTGAATATCGTGTAGATGGTATTATGGTTCATAACTATGGTGAAGGTTCTCACAATGAAATATCTTTAACCAGTCAGGAGAAGCGTCCGTAATGACTATTACTTTAGAACTACCAAACTTAAGAGGCAATGCTACTTTGCTAAAGCGTTATCCAACCATTCTTAAGAAGCATCTAAGAAATGCGTCTGGACGGCTAGGGACACAGGGTAAAAAAATAGCCAGACAGGAAGTGCCTGTTGATACTGGGCGGCTACAGAGCGAGATTACTAAAGACCCTGCCACGCACAGAAGTGTTTCTATCAGGTCTGACACTTACTACGCTGAATATGTTGAATACGGCACCGTCAACACACCTGCCAACCCTTATATGGGGCGCACGATGAAAAGAATGAAGCCGATTGTCAAGCAAGAAGTGATTGTTGCTGTAGAGGCGGCTAATGCTGAAGTTGCTAAGAAGTGGAAGGGCAGGCGCACGCTAACTGGACGCACCTTAGCTAAAAAGCGTCAACGCGTATCTACCAGCGTCATTCAAGGCACCGTAACTGCTCGCACTCCAGGGAAGCGTAAAGGGCAACGCAAGATAGGAGGCAATATGTAATGGAAGATTTAAAACTGATAACGGCTGAAGTTAAGACGCTCTTGGATGCTCTGCGAGATGGTGGTAATCCCGTCTTTAAAGAAGTCTTAACTGAAGCCAAGACAGAAGTTAGTGGTTATCCTTACGCCTATGTCTATAATGTTGATAGTGAAGCTGACTTTGCTACTTCTAATCATAATGAGCGTGAATACACCTTTCAGGTGTTAATGGTTACTAACGGCGCTGAATTAGCTGACTGGGATAGGATTAGAGAACTGCAAGACCTGGTGGCTAATGCAATTGACACCAGTAATGATTTAAATGGAGTTGGCGGTATTGTCTATCCAACAACCATTGAAGATTTAGATAGTGTTACCGACGGCGCAGGCGAGCATATTGCAGGCACCTTGCAATTCATTGCTAAAAAATTAATAGCCATTTGATTTTAAAGAGGATTTATATTATAGTATTTCATTATGACTACATATAGCGGCAGACAGGTTCAACTCTATGGCGGGATTGAAACTACACCAGGAACAGCTGTTACTCCGAAGTTCACCTTTAATCACGACGGCGCTGAGTTCAAGCGAATGATTGACGAACAGATGAATGAGAATACTTATGGACGCGTAGATAAGTATGCAGGGCAACAGATTATACGCCAATACGCTCAGGGCACAATCAAGGGTTATGCTGATAGCGATAGTTTAGGACTATGGCTGACTTTAGTTAATGCCAGTTCTCCAACTTCTACGACTTCAGGGGCTAAACATACCCACACTTATGCCAGAGCTAATACAGCTCTCGGGACAACAGCCACTATTTACAGACAGGCAGGTTTAGCAACTGCACCTAACTACAGAGAAGCTTACACAGGCGCCCGTCTTTCTAAGTTTGAATTAGAAATGAACCAAGACAGCTGGGCGAAGTATTCTGCTGATTTGATTGCAAGACAGGCGGCATCAAGCAATACTACTTTAGCTCAAGCCAATCCGACAACTCAGCCAGTTTTCAGACCGAAAGACATTTCAGTTAAATTAGCAAGCGATGTAGCAGGTCTATCAGGTGCAACTTCCATTAAAGCGAAGACAGCCAAGCTCACTTACAATTCAGATTTGAAGGGTTACGGCACAATCAACAGCTTAGATTTTGCTGAATTGGTGAGCGCTTCATTCGATGTAATGGTTGAAATTACCGCATTGTTTGAAAACACTACTTATCGCGAGTTGTGGATTAACAAGACCTATCAAGCTGTAGAGATTAAAATGACTGGCGATAGAGCTAAAGGCACCGTAACACCAGTTCTAACAATTACCATTCCAAGTGCAACTATTGGTTCTTGGCAGGAGTCAACCAGCTTAGGGGACTTCGTGGAAGAGACATTCACACTAAACGCTCACTTTAACGGCACTGAAACCTTTAAATGCGTTTTAGAGAATGACTTAGCAAAAACAGGTAATTACTAATGGCTATATACTTAACAGAAAAAATCAGTCTAAAAGGCATCGCTAACGGCTATGACGATGATTGTCATATCCTTACTCAAAAACTAATGAAGAAACACTTCAATGAAATCTCCAAGATGGCAGACAACGAACAGAAGCAAGATTTCAGTAGCCAGATAGATATAATGACTAAGCTGTTAGAAGAGCTTTTCATTTCAGGCACCTGTTTAGATGAAGCAGGTAATAAGACACCAATGACTAAAGAAGATTTACCTGCTTTAGCAGCCATTCCAGACTTCTCTGTCCGCTTTATGGATAGCTTAGCGGGGTCTGAGCGTTTAAAAGAATTGACGCAATCCGCGGGGTCATAGTTCATAACGACGATTTTGAAAATCTAAGCCCTGAAAATCAATTAGAGTTAAAAATATTTAATCATCGCAAACTATTCAAGCTGTCTTATAAGGCGGTAATGGAAGAGCCTATTGTAGAAATCTTAGCAATGGAGAAGATACAAGGCTATTACCAAGAGCGAGAGCAAAGAGAATATGACAAAATACAGATGGAAAACAAGAAAGTGGATAGTTTATAATAGATAGTATGGCATCAGATTTAAGAGTTCACGCCAGAATAACCGCCAGGGATGAAGCGTCACCGAAAGTTAAAAACTTTGGACGCCAGTTAACTACACTCGCCTTTCAAGCTCGTCACGTGGGTTTGTCAATGGCTCGTCTGGGGACGAACATTAACCAGACACTGGGTTTAGCAATGGCTGGAGCAGCCACTCTCGCCGTTAGAAGCTTTATGGACCTGGAAGAAAGTATTAACCGCCTGGGTATTGTCTTTGGCGAGAATGCTAAAGATATTCAAGAGTGGTCTGTAACAGCCGCTCAATCAATTGGTATGGCTCAATCACAGGCACAGAAGCAGATAGGTAGTATCGGTGATTTAATGAAAGACTTTGGCTATACGCCAGAGATGTTAGCCAAACAATCTATAGCAGTTATGGAGCGTATCGCCGATGTTACTTCGGCTATAGACATACCCTTTGACAGCGTCAGGCGAGCAATTGCGGCTGGTATTAAAGGTTCTTTTGAACCACTGCAAGAGCTGGGTGTTAAGTTGAACGAAGCTAAAGTTAAGGCTGTGGCGCTGAAAGAGGGCTGGATACAAGAAGGTGAAGCTTTGGACCTGGCTACCCGGGGTAAAGTCGTTATGAATATTGTAATGAGGGAGCTTAATCAGTATGAAGGCGATTTTCTCAAAACACAAGATAGTTTAGCTAACCAGCTGAGAACGGTAGCCGCTGAATTCCGGGATATTGCTACTACGCTGGGCGCTCAGTTATCGCCCATTATTAAAAGCTTTATTGAAGTTATTAGAAATAACAGGGACGCTATCCAAGAGTTCGGTCAGGCAGTCATTGACAACATTAAAACTATTGCCGGGGCTATCGTATGGATTATTGATAAATGGCAGGGTCTAAGTAAAGGCTTTAGAAACTTCGTGGCGATGATAATTGCCTTCACAGCCGCAGGCGGGCCATTTATGATGATGATAGGTATGATTACAGCAGGTATCTCTTCAATAGTTATGGCGATTAACGCGGCTATTGCTAATCCAAAAGTCTTATTGGTTGTTGCTATTTTAGGGGCGATTGCTTTAGCAGCCATTTTCATTATGACTAACTGGACGACGCTTAAATACTTCTTCCAAGAATTATGGGCTACCTTGATTTACATTGTAGCTGTTAGCGTGGCGTCTATCATAGATACAATCAGCCTGCAATTCCGTGTATGGATTGAAGGCATTTACTGGGTCGCTAAAGCGTGGGATAATACTATAGGTAAAATAACTGGTAAAACTATTAACTTTGATATGCGGTTCGGGTCAATGCCGTCAATGGTTCAAAATGTCACCAGTGAATACAATAAAGAGCTGGGTAAAATTGATAAAGCTCGGCGAGCAGAGCAGAAAAAGCACGATGAAGAAAGAGCTAAAAGTCAGCAGACAACTGAAGATTTCCAGCGTGAAGAGTGGGATGAAGACTTGCCTGGCGTTGGTGGCGTGGCAGGTATTAGCGAAGAAACTACTACAGGCACTGGTAAAACAGGCACCAAGAAACGCACTGCAGGCACCGCCAGACCACCTGCAGGGCTGTTAATGGTTCATAGTATACTCTTTAGACAGAATGCTATCTTAAGAAGGTCAGAGCAGAGATTAGCCAGCATTGATATGAAGTTAGGTGGTCGTCATCTTGGTGGCGGGTCTGAATTCGAACAAGCAGGAGGCTTAGCAGGAATATAATGCCAGTATCTTCAATACAGATTGGTGGTGTAGAGCTTAATGACCCAACTTTGGGGATTTCTGTAAGCAGTGCTAACTATTACTCTTCACCTAATAAAGCCATTAATCAGCACGAACTCGCTCAAACAGACGGCGCTGTTGCTACTTTTCAAAAGTTTAACAGCAAGACGATAGAGATAGAAGGCTGGATTGCTACCGAAAATCTATCTGGCTTCATCGCTAAAGTAGACCAGATTAAAAGACAGCAGGCGCTTTATGGTTCTGACTTAGTCATTAACGAGGCTAATCACACCAGAACTTATAAAGAGTGTATTGTTACTAATTTTGATATTGATAAACAGACCGCGCCAAACTTTGCTAACTATGTAATGACAATCTGGTCGCCATCGCCTTATTCGTTTGGTGAATATATAACGGCACCTAACCAGATTAAAACTTCTGTCGGTTCAGTCTTAGTTGCTCCATATGCAGATTTCGTCTTTAGAACAGCGAATGTAGCTAATATTGAAGGGTCAGGCGATATCTTGCCGATAATTGAATGGCAATTTACAACCACACCAAGTTTGAATAACCGCGAGAGCCAGATTATTCTGGCGTTTGGCAATCCGCTCCAGAACCCTAACCCTGCTATTAGCGGCTCAGCCTTGCAGTTTGATTTTAAATCCAGTAATGCCTTGTCGGTTAATCGTAATAATGTGGGGGTGGCTACAGGCAATCGTTATGAAATTAATTGTGAGACTAATAGCATTACGCGTAATGGCAATCCGATTTATGTTGAAGGGCGTTTTCCATACTGGACGGCTGGTAGTAGTCATTTTACAATCCGCGTTCAAGGGACAACCAACTTCGTCTGGAGCATAAATATGGGTGTTAGATATAGGCTGAGATACTTGTAATGAAACCTGACGATTACATTGAATACCGCGTTCATATATTTTCTGGACCGCCCTACTTTATGCAGGCGGATTGGGAAAATCCTCAAACCGCCGTCCAAGATATGCTGGAAGATACTTTTAACTGGGATATTGAAAGTCAACATCTAACAGGTCAAACTGAACCACCGCAGTATCTGGGCGAGTTATATGGCTGGAGTGATTTTAGTGTTACCAGCGAGATTAACAAGATTGAAAGCAACGCCACTATTGAAATTAACCCTAATCAAGCACGGATAGTTAGAAGCCAGAAACATTACCTGTTAGGCGATGGACGAGGCAAATATCTGGCTGCTGATACGGGCGGCACCAGAATATTGTTGGAAAGCACAACCTACTTTACTGAAACTAACTGGGCTGACCAGATGGTAGACGAGGGTTTCTTCGTCCAGATTGAAGCCTATAACACGCGTCTTAGTGGCGGTCAAAGACAGATTATTTTCCACGGCGTAATCACTGACTGGAAGATGAAAGGTGATACTGAAAATGTTGAATTAAACATTATGAGCTTAGGCACTTTAGCCAGTAATGAATTAGCTGTTGATATGTTCTTTCCAGATTTTTATCCGACTATCAATGTCAGCCAGCTTGATAAAGAACAATTACCAGTGCCTGTTGGTATTAGTAAATATGATTTATATCGTTTCACTGGTAGCGATTTAAATGAAGCGCCCAGAGCCACCAGAATAATTCACTGGTTAATCTTTAATAATAGATATCTGCAAATAGATTTAGAAAAGATTTACCAAGACAGGGAAAATAATGTCACTTACAATTTTCAAGATTTACCACCAGAGTTGAACGCACTATTTTTTAACTTTGATTTAAACAAGCAAACCGTTGGTAATCTATTAGACGATATAGCTAAAATACTGCCTCCTAACTATTATTTTAGAGTTGAATATAACCCACAAAGCGTTGTCAATGTTTTGCCTGGAAAAACTTATTATCCAGTTTTTATACTCAGGCGTAACGATGAAGCTGACTACACTTGGCAGGTCTATGAAGATGCTAAAAACCCTCAGTATGCTAAGAAGGCTCTTATACCTGAATATTATGTTAAAAGTGGCGACGAGGTGGTTAATTATGACCTAAACTACGCGGGCGAGCAGAAAGCTCATAGATGGATAGTTGCTGGACCGCAACACGGCACTTTTGTAGTTACTAATCTGCCTGCACCCCCAGCAGTAGCAACTAAAGAAATGACCCATCCAATAAGAGTTCAGCAAGTAGTTGAAGAAGAAAATTATGAGTTTGATATTCCACCTCGTCAGGTGCTGACTAAGGAAGAGCAAGATGACATAGATGAAAGAGTGCAAGAGTTGCTGGATAATGATATGGCTACTAATAGGGCAAGAGCATTGCAACTGGTGGAGCAACAGCAGGTATTAAACTTTTTAAGACCTGACAAAAGAATGAAAATGCAGGGCTTGATAGACCAAGAAGCCAGTTTAACAACAGAGCAGAAAAGTGAAGAGGCTTATATTACCAATATTTGGAAAGCATTTGATTTAAATGAAGATGTCAGATTAGCCGATGACGCCCAGAGCGGTATAGCTAAAGAGTATGGTGATTACACAAGAGCATTACAAGATATTTCAGCACAGACAGAAGATAAGCCGTGGTGGCAGAGAGCTGGTGAATTTCTCGTCGATACAATCTCGGGTGCAACTGCAAGAGATGTTGTGAGCTGGGCGTTCGGCACTTCAAGCGATGAGTTATACGCCAGAGGTAGAATAAATGCCAGCAGAAGAGCAAGAATTATTAATTTTATCACCAGGAAGCAGGGAATGGCTGAAACCATACCTGACAGAATTACTGACGCTGTTATGAAAGAAGCAATCCAGCGAGCTAAAGACGATGGTATTAGCTTAAGAGACGCACTAACAGCTGTTCTGCGAGAGAATACATTAGAAGCTTTACCGACAAGAAAAGGTCAAGGTGTTCGTGTGAAGGAAGAGAGTAAATACGCTAACAGGGTCGTGGCTGGCATACCTAACATAAATATATTTTATGAATACGCCAATCTTAAGCAGATTAATACACAGGCGTTTAAAAATACCAACCCCACACAACACGCGGCTAACGAGAGAAGTATGCTGGTATTAAGAAATCAACTAAGAAACTATATGTATCCAGCCTCGTTGAATAAAAACAGAATTGGTAGGGCTCAAGGCTACAGAGTGTCTAAAATGGAGGTGAATAGCGAAGCTTCAGCAGTCGTTGGTAAAGACGCAGACACGGCTAATGTTCGTTTAGCTCGCTTGCTGGGTGAAATTGCTATCAAAAAATACAGACAGAATGTAGACGCACAATATACTGGACGCGTAGTGGTTAGAAACTCCAGCAGTAGAGCCGTTATTGAATATAAAGTCGGTCAGGTCATCGGCTTTAGAGGGTTCAATAATGTTATTGACAATGTTGTTGCAAGAATTGCGGCTGTCAAACTTAATAAATATACAGCTGAACTAACGCTGAGCTATGTTAAACCTTCTTACGGCAGACGCTTAAAGTCTATTGAAAGTGATTTGGCTAACAGCGAAAGGCTCAATTAAACTATGGTAAACTGGAATTATGGATAACGAACAAGAAGTAAGTCCGTCAGGCTTGCCTGATAGTGTCGACCCGATTAATTCGGCTACTGACCGCTTAATTCTAACCAAACCAGACGGCAAGCTTTACCGAGTTGCTCCGTCCTTATTACCAAGTGGAATGGCGATGCCTTCTACGCCCGGAACTGGCGGTGGTGATAACACAGGCGCACCGCTAACTTATTCTTCAGTTGCTCGCGTAGATGTAGACCACACAGCATTAGGCGTTGATTTAAAGACCAGTCCTAATACGCCTTATCAGGCTGTTGCTAACGCCTCTCAGCATACGATTACAGCAGACGGCACTAACTATCTTAGAGCAGACGGCACGCACACTACACCGCGTATTAAATATCACCAAATAAGCGGTGAAGGTAAAGTTGCAACTTTAGATGCTGGACGCAATATATCAGTTCCTTCTGGTTTCACGCCCGGCTCTACTAATGACTGGGGTGTTGCTATAAATGGTAATCGCGTAGCAGTCGGTTATGCCACTTCTAATTCGGCTGTAAAAATACAATTCGGCACGCTAACGCCCGGCTCTTCAGCCAGCATTAGTTGGTCTTCAACAAGCATTTCAGTAGCAACAGCAGGTTATACTTCAGCCACATCCACCGCGTTTGACTTAGCGTTAAATAGTTCAACGCTGGTTATCTATCGTAAAGGCGGTTCAACAGCCAAACTATTCTTTTCAACGCTTAGCGGTAGTGATAAAGACACGACAATAACTTCAACAAGCAGTGGTAGCAACATAACCAGCAACACGCGTGGCATTGACTTAGAAAATAACAGGTTCGTTTATGCTATCGGTGGTTCTAATAGACGCATAGGCGTTGCTAATATGAGCGGAACTGGCAGTTCAGCAAGTGTCGGCACGGCTATTCTAACGGCTATCGGTGATAGGAATATTGCGATTACAGGCACGCCTACGATTAATTATGAGGTAGCAAACTTTCAAGGCGTAGCGATTACCAGTTCTACATTCCTAATGGAATTAGAATACACGCTTAAAGCAGGTCAGTCAGGGAGCGATGCTAAGCGTAGATATACTTGGGTCGGTTTCGTGGCGGGCGGAGCGGATGTGGCGGTCGGGCAAATAACACAATCAACAAGATTTACAACTTATAGCGGGCCTAATGGATTTTATAATGTAGTGATAGTATCGGGCGTATCTAACCAAACATATAGCGGAACAACCGCGGCCGAGATTAGCATAGATGGAGCACCTAATTATTTGCCTGATACGATAAGATTTGGAACATTAGATTTAAGTGGCAGTTCGCCAGTTATTGACTGGGGCAACTACATAACTCCATCGTCTCGCAGAGGATATTTTCAAAGTGGCGAACTTGCCATCAATTCACAATACTTACTAACAACAAGAAACTTTATTAAGTTAAACGGGACTGGTAAAACGACTACCCTTGGAGGCGTCATTACATTGACTGGAGCATCTATGAACTTAAGTAGCGTTTATAAGTTCTATCTTAACGATGACAATATAGTGACAACATTTACTATCGGCAGTTCAGGCGTAATGCAGGACGCCTTAAAGTTTATGAGCTTGTGATATCTGGTGCGACAGCCAATGTGGTCGCAGATAGAAGATATCAGCGTCCCCGTTCAAGGAGCAACATGGCCTAGTGATTTGTATATATATCAAGGGTCTATATATTATATATATAGGTGATAATTCTATCCGTGTCAGTAGTTATTCCTATAACCTCTTCACCACCGAACTCGTCCCCAGTCCGCCAAGTGGTTATTCAATAGACGGCTCTGTTCTTATTGCTCCAAACTTAATTAGCGGTTCAATCGTTCGCGGTTATCGTATCAGGTCTTACCAAGAGCAAGTGGGGTCTGATTTACTCTTAGGCACGACTTACATACAGGCAGGTGTTAGAGGCAACGAAGGCACACAGCAACTTGCCGACCAGTCATATTACATTGACAACTATCAAATACCGACTACAACAGGCGTCATTGCTCGGTTCGTTTATGGTCTTAGAATTGACGCGGCTAATCACGCACTGGCTCTTAGAAGTTATATCGGGCGTATTCTTGGCGATGTCTACTTCACTATTGACGCGATTACAGGCACAGGGCAACTGCCCGGGTCGGACGAAGTAATCAGTGCCGACTTTGGCGATGCCGACCTGACAGCAACATTAGAAAATACTGACAGAATGTTGCTCTGGCGTCCAAGTAATAGTGAATACTTAGCATTTACGATAGCAACACTGCGAGGGTTGCTAACAACGCTATCAGGCGGGCTTACAGCGTCTTCAGTAGCCCCGATTATTACAGCGGCTATTAACCGCGTATTAGAGCCGTTCGCTAAAATTGGCGATGCTACGGCTATTCCTGCTGACAAGTTAGTTAATGCGCCCGGAATAGTCCATTTAGCCACTGGCTATACCAGTTCAGTCGGTAAAAATAGCGACAAGTTTTATGGGAACGGAGGCACGACTAATTTAGAAGTTGCTTACTATAAACATTATGACGCTCAAAAAGCTCAACTAAGAGTTGATAATTTAGACGATGACTATACTGGCTTTAGCACTAATGGTGGAGCAATCCGCCCTGTCGTGCCTGCTGGCTTAATGGAGTTTAAAACTAAAGGCACAACGGCTACGATGTTGGTGGCTACTAATACATCTAACTTGATTAGTTCAACGCCTGCTTCTTATCGTATTAGATACAGAACTGGTGGCGGTTCGTGGGTCAGTTTAACACTGGCTAAACGCAATCCAGTCGGGCAGAACACGCCTTACGATGTTGCTACTGGAGCAACTGAACTACAGGCAGGCGAGATTTATGAACTGCAAATCGGCACAGCCAACGCTCAAGGGGCTGTCAGTTATATCAATCTACACACAGGCAGTTATATGGCGCCACTTATAGATGTTGATAGCATTCAAAAATGGTTAGCAACCATTAAAACGGAAGCAATCAATAGCGTGCCTGAAGAGACGGGTGAAGATATTAAGAACAAGTTAGAGCATTTACTGCCTGACAACTACTTATCAACGCTCTTCTTACAAGGCAACCCATACTTAGAAGAACTTAAGACATTGCCTGACCCTGAAAACAGGCGTAATGGCGAGTTAGTTGTTAGAAAGAAAGGCAGTGATAACTACAACTTAACCTATCTGGCTGACGATGTCAGCATCGCCACGCCTGAGCGTAATAAACTGACGATTACACTAAGCCAGCAACGAATATTCTGGTATGGAGCGGGAGGCACTGGCGTTAGTGTTAGAGATTATAACGGCTTCCTTGGTCGCTATGAAGTCGGCATTTATAGTTCAACGCGGTTCGTTAGATTATTCTTACGCGAAGATATGTTAGATGCTGTCGGCATTAGCCGAACTAATACACAATCAACTTGTTTCCAAGCGGCTATAACAACTACTGGAGGCACTAAGAATTACTTGACCTTCATTAGAACTGCCAGCCAATCAACAATCAACGGACAACGCTACTTAGAATATCAGTCCAGTCAAGGCAACGCTACAGGGCGTCCAAACGCTCAGGGAGGCACTTATGACATCTTCTTTAGGAATGCTGATAACACGGCTGACATTAACATTCTACCCGCCACAACAATCGGCAGGGGATGGGTTAGCACGCTACCAGATGGCGATTACATTGTAAGAGCATTAGAAGCCAGAACTGGCGATGACCGCTTAGACATTCAGTCGACTAAAAACAATCCAGTCGTCACGGAATATACAACTCTACCTGCTGTTGCGGGTCATAAAGAAGGCGAGATTATCACGGCAACAATTGGTGGCGTCACCAGAATGTATCAACTCGGCTCACAGACGACTACGATTACTAATAGGCAGCAAATACAAGTTGCTACTGGTAGTCAGGTTGCCACTGGCTTAGACGCTCAAGGCAACACAACCTATAAAATTGCTTATGACGCTGACTTGCCTGACGAAAGTGAAGGCGGTAGAGCGGTTAGAAACTATCAACACTTTGTCGGCTATCTACAACGACAACAGATAAGTGCAACGCCCGATGTTTATAATATGATTATTTACTTACGGCAAGATATGCTGAGCGGTTTAGGTATCCCCGAAGGCGTCAGTTCTTCAGTAGTTGCGTTTAAAGCCGCCTTTACAACTGCCAGCGAGGCTAAAACTTATCTTAGGTTTAACCGAACGCCCCAGACGGATTACATCTTAGGACACCAGTATCTTGCTTACACTTCAGCATCTTCTACACCGCCTTCAACAACTGGCTATCCAGAGCAAGCCAGCACAACTTATACAATCAGTTTCCAACAGGCAACTACGACAGCCAATTTGAATGTATGGCCGCAAACAATGACAACGCCTGACACTTGGGTGGCAATGGCTGGTAATGCGGCCGCGTTTGCTACAACTGGCAATACAGACCGCGTGCCTTTAGCCAAGACGCGTAATGTTGTCTTAACGCAGGCGGCTTACAATACACTCTCATCCAGCAGAAACCTTGAAGCCGATGTATTTTACTTTATTTATTAGTTATGGCGATTAGAATACAAGTTGCAGGCACAGCCAGAACGCCTACTCAGGTTAAAGCTCAGCAAGGCACTACAACAAGAGATATTACCAGCATTCATTTTAATGATAATTCTGTCTGGCATAAAGCAACTAACCCGCAAATAACCAGTTTTACAATCAGCCCAGACCATATTTACGATGATAACTATGAAGCAGGTGACCCTGACAGAAATGTCACATTTAGATGGGCGATTACTTCAACGCCAGCATTGACTGCTCTAACTTTAGAAGGCACACGAAGCGATGGCACAAGAACTGCTATTAACATTAGAAATCTAACCGACACTTCGGTTGCGGCTACTATGTTTAGAGGCGATGAAACTTACACATTGACGGCAACTAACTCTAACGGCTCTTCACACGCAGTGGCTCACTTTACTTATCGTAGTTATCCAGCAATTAGTAGATTTACCAGAACTGGCTTCGCTCAAAATCAAGGCAGTCCGGGCAGAACAGGCACGCTACAACTATCATATACAGCCACCTGTCATCCGCCTATCACTTCAGCAGTTATTACTGGCAATGACAATACAACTCACCACGCCACGATTGTTAGGAATGGTAATACATTTACAGGTTCAGTGAATATAACCAGTCCGCTAACTGGGTCTGCCAGAGCGGTTATTTACACACTAAGAGTTGCCAACGCGTTTAATTTTGAAACGGAAACATTCACATTTAACTGGCCGCAATAAAAAACTCTCAGCGATTAACTGAGAGTATTGATGCACTCCCGCCCCAGTGTTTAACTTGCTATAGCACTGGGGGTTGGGCGAGATTTGCTACTCTCGTTTTATCCGCTATGCCGGATGAGCTGGACGCAAATTACATTATCTTAAAATAAAAACTCGTTTAGCGACTACGAGGTTCTCCAACGACTTGCTTACAGATTAACAGAAGCAGTATAATTTGTCAAGTGATTATCTTAGAACTCCTGCAACTCTTTATTCATTTTTTTGGTAATATGCAAAAAATACCCATTTAATGTTTTAAGCTTAGCCTTGCATTCTTTATTTTCTGTAAAGAACTTATTTAAAAAAGCAGACAACCGCTTACTGGATTTAAGCAACTCTTCACGAGTCTGACCCCTATCCAGCCACATCCAGTATTTGCGCTTAGGGTGTGAATATACATTGTCAACATAGCCTTCTTTCTCTTTGCCTACACGATAAAGAAATTTCAACTCTACCAGTAAAACTAAAGGTAAATTTTTCACTTTGTCAGTTCTCTCTATACGGCTGTTTGCAAGGTCTATCAGCAATGTAATGTCTTGGTTTAAGTTAAGTCCGTCGACGAACTTATCAACATTGTTCTGCTTAATATTGTGAATAGTTTTTGGAATTGTGATTTTATACATTATTATTTAATTGATTAATAAATGGTTGCGGGAGTGGGATTTGCACCCACGACCTGTGGCGTATGAGACCACCGAGCTAACTACTACTCCATCCCACAAATCGCTTGCTAGATGCCTGATATTTTAAAGCCTTCGTCCCGTTCGGGCTGGCATCTTTAAAGTTTTGCAAGCATCGCTAAATGACAGCGGAACACATATGTCATAAAGCTTAAGACCGCTGTAATCTTCCAGCTGAAGCCGATTACTTTATTTAATGTGGTGTAATCGATACGCCACACTTACATATTAACACAAGCAGTTATGCTTTGTCAAATGATTATGGCAACAATGTTGGCAACATCATATCATCGTCAAATTCTTCAATGACTTCTGTAATAGGGTCTACTATATATTCTTCTATCATATCCATAATTATACCTTATATTCGTCATAAATAGTTTTCTTTTTCCAAAATTGCCACCATTTTTTACTTTCTTTTTTACAGAGAGCCTGCCACCATTCCCTCTCAACTCTCTCGCGGATTGGTCGTATCCGCTCATTATGATGTTCGATAACTTCCATCGGGCTTATATCGTCAATTTTTAAAGACACTCTAATTAAACCTTTAATTAAACTTCTATTAATTTCAACTGCTGGATTAACATTGACAGGGTCATCTCCAGCAACCACATAGCCAAAATTAGCATTGTATGCGTCTAACGACTTTCTGGCGGCTGTTAGATTAAAACCGACATCTTTACTGCCGTTAGCCACTGCTTTATGTTCTACAGACCACATAACTACTGAACGCCTCTCCGTGCTTCAATGAATTTGTTAGCTTGATTATACAAATCACTCTGCTTGTGACCTATTTCCTTAATAAGGTTTTCAAGGTAAGCGCTCTCAACTCTGTCGCTATAATTAATGCAAGTATGCACCATTTCACAAAGACCTTGAATGCCGTCTAAAAGCAATACCATTTCTAATTCTGCGTCAGTTATCTTATCTTGTTTTTTAGTCATTTTTAGTCTCCTTTTTAGGTTTAGATTTACCAGTTGCTTTTTGCATCAACAAGGCGTGCTGCCTCCAACAAGTTCCCCTCTAATTTTTAAGATTTTAAACGGAGAGTTAAAACTCTGCTTGAGATATTTCCTCGGTATGGTTTAGGTTTTCAAATGGGTCTGTATCTTCGCTTAAAGCAATACGAGCAATTCTATCATCTATGCAGTCAATGCGCTGTTCGGTTTTTACTAACTTAACTTGTAATAAGTCAATGTAAGTATTGTTTGTCGTTTTAGTCATAATAATTCCTGTTTGATTAATAATTTGGTGGAGCTGTCGGGCGCTAACCCGTTTGCTATAAAAAGGAGTATTATATTTTACATCTAATTCCAGCCCCACTTACATATTAACAAAAGCAGTATCAAAAGTCAACTGCTTGTCTGTAAAAACTCTGTCTTTACTCATAATTAAAACTTCGGACGATGTATTATCGTAGCTATCACCCGCCCTCATCCCATAAGCCCAGGAGGGTTCTAAGATTTGATAACCTTTATAGCGGTCACGAACAGCTTGGCAGTCATTGTAGGAGAGCATCCAGTTATCTCGTTGTTTTAAAATCTTACCAAGAGATTCGTGGTCGAATTCTAAATGTAATTTACCATTATCATCGCCATAGAGTCCGCCTTTTTTGACTAAGTCATATTCATAAGGCGGGTCCAAATATAAGAAATCGTCTGGATGCTTAGCTATGCTATCTCTAAAATCAGCTAATTCAACCTGCAGACCAGAGCATTTAAACTGCCTGAGCCTGTCAGTGTCGCTTAATGTTAATCTTAGAGGTGGTTTGCATCTGCCAGAGCGAGCCAAGGTTAAGCCTGAAAATGAGTTTCTATTTAACGCGTAGAAGGCGGCTGCTTGCTCCGCTTTGCCTTTAATATCATAATAAGTTTTAAACAGATTGTCATAAGCGTCCTTTTCCCGAGTAGATGGATAATATTTATCATTAACGATGTCAGCTATCTCGCCTGGATTGCTTAACGCACACTGCCAAAAGTTGACTAATGGTGCAAAGGCGTCATAACCATAGACTTGAATACCGCGCCTTACCAGATTAATTTCAAAACAGCCACCGCCAATAAAAGGTGAAACTATTACTTTTATATCTTCTGGAATAATATCCATAAATATTTGGACGGCTCTATATTTACCACCCGGATATCTAATAATTGAACTTTCTGTTTGTGTCATACAAGCAGTATAACATAAGTGTTATCCATTGTAAATATTGATTTTTAACCAAAATATTGATATCATAAGCATTATGACTGAAAAAACAAAACAAGCAATTAAAAAGTTAGATTTGCCTGACGCAGAGCTGGGAATTATCGGTTGCATTTTAAATATAAATAATGACATTTTTAAAGTCCGCGAAACTCTTCTACCAGAACATTTTAGCGACAAGTTTAACAGGCAAATATATGAGGTTATTGTGTGGTTGTCCGACCAAGAAAATGCTGATATTGACGATGTCACCATAGCAGCTCGGCTTAAGAAATTAAAGTTAATAAGTGGTGGAGTAGAGGGCACTAATAATTTAACAAGACGCTTGCAGAGCTGTATTGCTAAAGCAGGTAGCCATTATGTAAGCCAGCCAGACGCCATTAAAGCATACGCTGATATAGTTTTAGAGGCATCTCAAAGGCGTTCTATTGCTGAACTTGGTAAAAACATTGCTAAGGCTACTGAAGACGGCAGGAAGACGATTAATAGCTTGTTAAAAGAACTTGAAGATGAAGCCTATAAGATTGCGTCAGTTAAACCTGCTAAAGCGTTGCCGTTAAAAACTATCTTAGAAAATGTTTTAGAACAAACCGAGCAAGACCAGAGTGAGTTATGCGTTAAAACACACCTGCCGACTTTAGATAAAATGATAGGCGGATTTTATAATGGGGATTTAATAATTTTGTCGGCAAGGCCGGGCGATGGCAAGACGCTGGCGGCAATGTCAATGGCATTAAAAGCCGCTTCAGTTGATAACAAGAGCATTTTATTCTTCAGTTTAGAAATGTCATCCACTTCACTCGGTCAACGAATACTCGCCAACTATGGCGGTCATTCAGCTTGGCGTATTAGAAGTGGTGATTTAAGTAAGGAAAATAAAAAGAAAATTAAAAAGACAACTGAAAAGATGGCGGACATTCAGTTATTTATAGCCGATGAACCTGTAATGACGACCAGTTCAATCGTTGCACTGGTTAAGCGTCATATTACAACTCACAAAGTTGATTTGATTGTCATAGATTATCTGCAGTTAATTGATTACTCAGGCAACAAGAATGCCACTCTAAATGAAAAGACAGCATATATATCAAAAAAACTGAAAGGGCTTGCCAGAGAGCTTAATTTGCCTGTATTATGCCTATCTCAGTTTAGTCGTAAGGTAGCCCAAGAAAAGCGCAGACCTGCTCTTAGTGATTTAAGAGACAGCGGAGCTATAGAACAAGATGCCGATATCGTATTAGCTCTTCATTACAACCCAGACAAGCAGGAAGAAGGCTTAAGTAAGGACATAGTGCCTATTGAATTATTAGTGCTTAAACATCGCAATGGCGAGAAGGGCGATATAGATGTTTATTACAATAAAGCCGAGCAGAAAATTATAGAAGTAGACAATGCGAGTTCTTAAAAAATATAAATACTGCGTGGTTAAATGTAATATCGGTAAAGATGCAGTATGGTATTGTTTGAAGCGACATAAGGGCATCAGAGCCAGGTATTTAGCAACTATCACCTTCAATAGGTCTTGGGGCGAGCGATATGGTAAAGCTTTAGTGTCTCAAACATCTATAGAGACGGATTATATAACGCTTGTAAGAGCTACTAATGCATTAAACAGGTTATCCAGAATTGATTATCAATCGGGCTATGAAGTCATTAATTTTTTTAGACCTTCTGCAGATAAAAAATGGACCTGTATAGAGTGTAATAATGCCTATCCTTACACTAAAGAATATTTCCAAAGCGGTCAATACAGATGCCGTAATTGCTTTAAAGATAAAGCAAAATACAGAGTGATAGGCATTAAGACTAATGACGACACTTACTACTTTATGACTTCTAATATTTTAACTCCAAAATACGATATAAACGCACGCATTAATGGTATTTTTAAATATAGATACTTAAAAGGCTATACCAGAAAGCAGTCCAGAATAAGCTATTATAAGCCTGTCGTTAGTCAAATCTTAGCTAAAGAACAGCGTAATATGTTAATGATTGAAAAGCTGAAAGCTGGTTATAAAGTTGCAGGTCAGCTTCATAAAATACCTGACGCTATTTACTGGTGTTATGTTTGCAAGACAGCTAAGATAAATACTACAGAAAACTTTTATAAAAGCATCCAAGGCAACTGCATAGAGTGTTGCGTTGCTAAAGCTACTCGCCAGAGATATCTAAATAAGTAACAGATTGTATATTATTCTGCCACTTGTCTATAATCACTTTAGGCATTTCTACTAAATCAAAGAATGTCTTATTAGTAAAGCTGTCTAAAGAATGTAATAATAAATCGTGAGTTAAAGAATCTTTCCCGTAGGGGGCTAAATCACCTTTGATGATTGTAGCGCCAGCTTTCAATAATAAGTTCATAGAATGCTTAGATAGAGATTTAACATCTCCACCCATTAAACGACGCCATTCTACATCGTCATCTACTAATGTTTTAACAGATTTATGCTTGTCGGAATAACTATAAATGAATGCCTCTGCGTCATCTTGGTCGTTCCATATTAATAAGGTGTATTTTTCTTTCATATCTATTATCATACTTTAAACAAAAATTTTGTCAAATTAAAGGGGTCGTTAAGCCATAAATAAATATATAGCTATATATCCCTATATAAATTATCAAATATATATAATAAAAAGCGCACACACGGAGGGTGTGTGCTTTTTATGGTATTGTATATAAGGTAACCTGCTGACGCAGTATTTTACAAATTTAAAAAATGCTTGTCAAGTCAAAATTACATTTACAGATGAAAATGTTCTAATATTTACAACTATCATTTACAAAATATTATGCTTATGATAAATTGAAATGCGTTATAACAATTATTCATTAAAACAAGGAACAATAATATGAAACATAATAAAGACGAATTTTGTAATAAGGTGGTTGAAACTACACGAATCTGGGTGAATAACTTCAACGAAAACACTAACAATTGTAAAGGCAAAACTCAGTTAGTCATTGAAGTTAAAAAAGCGGCAAATGATTTGTGGCAAATTTATCAAGCTATGAATAGCTGGGCTGATGCTGAAGCTTTTAAGGAGCGAAAATAATGGGTAAAGCAAATCAAACAGAATATACATATTTACGATTGCCTCCTAAAGATGCAACATTAGTAGGGCAGTTTATGCATTACATACGCGAAACAGAAATAATATTGTTGGAAGCGGAAAAAAATAATCATTATATGTCTCATAGGGAAGCTCTACGCGCTCAGGCTAATTGGAGCAAAGCACAAGACACTATTGGTCTATTGAATAAAGTGCTAACTAAAGGTAAGGAGGACAGCTATGACTAAAGCAAGAAGTGGCTGAAGTTAAGCCACAAACATTAGAAGATAAAATTAGAGCTAAAGGCGAGTTAATGCTTGCCAACAAGGCTATTGACGACAAGCAATTGCAAGCCATCTATAACCAGATGGGTGTTGTTCTAAAGGGTCTTAATGTTAGGCATTGCAACGCCACCAGCATTGTTAGAACAATGTTAGTGGCTTATCACTCTGGGTTAAACCTAACTAAGTTTCCGCCCGAAGCATATATTTTAGGCTATAAAAATAAAGACGGCACTTACGACACGCAACTTCAGGCTGACTATCGTGGTCTGGCTAAACTGCGTTATCAAGTTGGCGATTTAAAAAATATCAGTTGTGAAATTGTTTTACGAGACGATATTTTTGAAGAAAAGATTGTAGATAATAAGACCTTAGTCACTTGGGAAAAGAAACAAGAAAACCGCGATGGCTTAGTCAATTACAAGGGCGTCTTAATTATGGCTTACTATAAAGACGGCTCTGTCATTCCAAGTTTTATTGATAGGTTTGAAATTGACAAGGCTAAAGATGCGGCTAAAACTCAGTTCGTTTGGCAGAAGTATCCCGCCCCTATGATTAGAAAATCAGCTTTTAAGATTTGGAGCAAATTCCAGCAGATGCACGCTGTGCCTCACTACGCGGCCGCTGTTGAATATGACAGCCTTGAAGCCGTCAATAAGGTTGATTTAGATGACGAAAAGGGTCTTGTCATCCGCGAACGCAAACCAGCAGAAGTCGTTAAGACTAAAATTAATAAACCTAAAAAGGATAAATAATAATGGAATATATATTTGGGAACATAATTTTTATATGGGCTATGGGCGTTTTATTTGGCGTTCAAATAGACGGCATAATCAAATCTCATAGAGCTTACAAAAAATCTGTCACGAAACTTAGAGATATTAAAAAGGATAAATAATAATGGAATTAATACTAATGGATATAACCCCAGAGCAAATGGAGTTGATAAAAGAAGCTGTAAGAGAAGCATTAAAATACGAATTGTATATGATTAGAGCGATATTCGGTATGCAGTTAGGCTTGCTTGGTGGTGTATTTGCTGTAATTATAAGCGAGACAATAAGGAATAGGTATAAGTAAAAATGACTAAATATAATTACGATACAGAAAAAGTAGAAAAGGTGATTGACGCATTAACATTGACTATCAAAAAATATGCCGATGACTGCAAACAAGAGACGGCTCTCGGCAAGTGTATTGCACTGCGAGAGTTTAAGTCTAATGTCTATACAGCGTATAACTCTTTAGATGATATCTATCATTCAAGGCACGATAATTCTAAGCGTATAAGAAAGGCTATCGCAGACATTGAAGCGATGCAGGCGAAAATTACCCAGAAAATAGCGGAGATTAAAAATGAAGAATAAATGTAGAATATGCAACCTGTCTTCAAGCATTAAAAGCGACAACTGCTGTCATAACTGCTTTGAATACAGGCAAAATATAGACAAGTTGTTGGTTCA